>JBDSZO010000263.1:0-9235 GCA_039925105.1 Terrimesophilobacter sp.
GGGCGGAAGCCATTTCTGGCTTCTGCTGCGACGCCAGCGCGGACGTCCGTCCCGGACGTCCGTTGTCGTGAGAAGTCATGATCAATGTCCTTTTCTCGAGTGAAGGCTCAGGCCTTACCGAACCGAGGGGAGTGGGCCTGGTTGAGGGTGATGTGCACCGACTGCTGGTCGGTGTAGAAGTCGATCGAGCGGTAGCCGCCCTCGTGGCCGAGGCCTGACGCTTTCACACCGCCGAACGGGGTGCGCAGGTCGCGAACGTTGTTCGAGTTCAACCACACCATTCCGGCCTCGACGTTCTGGGCGAAGTTGTGCGCGCGCTTGAGGTTGTTTGTCCAGATGTAGGCGGCGAGGCCGTACTTCGTGTTGTTGGCCAGTTCGAGCGCCTGCTCGTCGGTGTCGAACGGGGTGATCGCGACAACTGGCCCGAAGATCTCTTCCTGAAAGATGCGCGCGTCGGGGGAGACATCCGCGAAGGCGGTTGGCGCAACGTAGTTTCCGGTGTCGAACCCCTCAGCTCGGCCGCCACCAGCGATCAGTCGGCCCTCGGTCTTTCCGATCTCGATGTAGCTCATGACCTTGTCGTAGTGCTCAGGATGCACGAGCGCACCGACCTCGGTGTGACGATCGTGGGGGTCGCCGACGATGATGTTCTTTGTGCGCTCGGCATAACGCTCAACGAACTCGTCGTAGATCGGGCGTTCGACCAGGATGCGACTGCCGGCAGTGCAGCGTTCCCCATTGAGCGAAAACACGCCGAAGACGGTGGCGTCGAGGGCGTCATCCAGATCGGCATCCGCGAACACGACGGCGGGCGATTTTCCGCCGAGCTCCATGGACAGGCCTTTGAGGAACGGTGCGGCATTGGTAAAAATGAGTTGGCCGGTCGAGGACTCCCCAGTGAAAGAGATGAGCGGGACATCCGGGTGCTTCACGAGCGCATCGCCCGCTTCCTCGCCGAGCCCATTGACCAGGTTGAACACACCGTCGGGCACTCCCGCTTCACGGAAGATTTCCGCCCACAGGCTGGCAGACAGCGGGGTGAACTCTGCCGGCTTGAGGACAACGGTGTTTCCGGTCGCCAGAGCCGGTGCGAGCTTCCAGGATTCGAGCATGAAGGGCGTGTTCCACGGGGTGATTAGTCCTGCGACGCCGATCGGCTTGCGGTTGACGTAGTTCACCTGGCGGCCGGGCACCTTGTAGGTGTCGTCGCGCTGGGCGACAATCAGGTCCGCGAAGAAGCGGAAGTTCTCGGCGGCGCGGGCGGCCTGGCCGAGAGCTTGCGAGATCGGCAGCCCAGTGTCAAAGGTTTCGAGCTCGGCGAGCCGGGAATCCTGCGCCTCGATCAGATCGGCAACCCGGTGCAGAACGCGCGAACGCTGGCGGGGGAGCATCTTCGGCCACGGGCCGTTATCGAAGGCATCCTTTGCCGCTGCGACCGCTAGGTCGATGTCGCCCTTTTGCCCGGCCGCCGCGGTGACGTAGGTCTCGTTCGACACCGGGTCGAGTACGTCGAACGTCTCGCCACCAACCGAATCGACGAACTTTCCACCGATGAAGTGTTGAATGCTCGTCGGAAGATTATCCGGCTTGAAGTGCGTCATTTCCTGTTCCCTACTGTGAATCCATCAACCGAGGTCAGGTACTGCTCGCCCTCGGCCATGAGCTGTTTGATCTTCACGAGCCCAGCATCGGTCGGCTCGATGAGTGGAGGCCTGACGTGTCCGCTCGCGATGAGCCCGCGCTGTTCGAGCACCCATTTGCCGGGGGCCGGGTTGGTTTCAACGAACAGCAGGTCGACGAGCGGATGCAGGCCGTAGTGGATCTCGCGCGCCGTGTCGAAGTCGCCGGACTCCCACGCCTCAAACATCCGGGCAACAGCGGCGGGGGCGATGTTGGCGGTCGCGCTCACGAATCCGGCGCCGCCGAGAGCCATGAGCGGCAAGCAGAGAAGTTCAATCCCGCTCCAGACGAGCAACTCGGGGCCACACTGGTGCAGCACGCGCGAGAAGTGCTCGAAGTCCTTGGTGGTCTCCTTCACGCCAACGAAATTCTCAACGTCGTGAAACAGCCTGGCAACGGTCTCCGGCGCAATATCAACGGCCGTTCGGCTCGGAACGTTGTAGGCGACGATCGGCAGGTCTGGAAACTCGTCGGCCACGGTCTTGTACCAGCGGTACAACGCTTCCTGGGTTGGGCGAGCGTAATACGGTGTGATGATGAGGGCGGCGTCGATGCCGGCTTCGCGGGCCGCCGCCGTGAGCTCGAGAGTCTCGTCGAGCTTTGCGGATCCGGTGCCCGGCATGAACGGCACCCGGTCACCGACCGCTTCGGCCACCGTGCGGATCGCGTCGGCACGCTCGGCAATCGTCTGGGCGCTCGGCTCCCCGGTGGACCCACCAATCGAGATGCCGTGGCTTCCAGAGGCGAGTTGCCAGTTCACCAGGTTCGTAAGTCCAGCATGATCGACAGCGCCGTCGATCGTGAACGGTGTCATGAGTGGGGCGATTGATCCGCGGATCAGTGCGGGGTTGCTGCGGAACTTCATGGTTTCTCCTGGATACTCGTTGTCAGGTGGTGGTCGCCGCGTGAGGGGCGCGCGGCTTCGTGGGCGAGGAACGCATCCAGTGTCGCCAGCCGATGCCCTCGCGCGGCCAGTTCGATCTCCAGCGGTTCCGCCCCGCGCTCGATGAGCCTGAGGAGGCCGTCGTGCTCGTCGACTGAGCCCTGGGCTCGGCCGGGCACGAAACTGAAGGTGGACTCGCGCAGGGCGCGCAGGCGATCCCAGCCGCGGCGCACGAGGTCGAGAATGTGCTCGTTTTGGCAGTGCTCGAACAGCACAGAGTGAAAGTCCAGGTTGAGCCGGGTGAACGCGACCGGGTCGAAATGCTTCAGCGTGTCGGCCATCCGGCCGTTGATCGTCCGCGCCCGCGCGATATCACCTGCGGTCATGAACGGGGCGGAGCTGGCGGTGGCGTAGCCCTCTACCAGGCTGAGTGTCTGCATGGTGGTGCGGTACTCATCCGGGTCAAGCATGGCCACCTGGGCGCCGACATTGCGTTCAAACGTGACCAGGCCCTCGGCCTCCAGCATCCGGATCGCTTCCCGTACCGGCACGACGCTCACCCCGAGCTCGGCGGCGATGCGGCCGAGGACCAGCCGGTAGCCGGGGCTGAAAGTTCCGTCGCTGATTCGCGACTTGACCGACCGGTACGCCAACTGCGACTTGCTGAGTGTCGGCATCACGGTGTTGGTAATGACGGTGTTGGCAACTACGGTGCTGGCCACTGTTGGTACCGTGCCTTCCAGTCCGCGTTCATCGGATACAGTCCGTCGACACTTTCTCCTGCCGCCACCATTTCGGCGATGAAGGTCTCCTGGCGTTCCTGCTCGATGGCATCCGTGACAACCTCGTCGACTATCGCAGGCGGGATGACCAGCACTCCGTCCGCGTCGCCGATGATGACATCGCCGGGCTGAACGGCGGCGCCACCGCAGGCGATGGTGAGTCCGATGTCCCACGGCACGTGCTTGCGGCCGAGTACTGCCGGATGTGCTCCCGCGTGGTAGGTGGGGATGCCGAGAGCGGTGACGGCGTCAAGATCACGCACACCGCCATCCGTAACGATGCCTGCAGCGCCCCGAATTTGGGCTCGCAGCGCGAGGATGTCGCCGACAGTGCCGGTCCCGCGCTCACCGCGAGCTTCGACCACGAGAACGTCGTTCTTATCGAGCGTGTCAAACGCCTGTTTCTGCGCGTTGTAGCCGCCACCGTGGGAGTCGAACAGGTCTTCACGATTGGGGATGAACCGGAGCGTGCGGGCCGTGCCGACCAGGCGTGCGTCCGGTCTGGTCGAGGTGAGGCCGTCAATGCTGACATTGTTGAACCCACGCTTGCGAAGTTGCGAACTGAGGGTCGCGGTGCCAACCGAGTTGATCTTTGCGATGAGCTCGTCTGTCAGTGTGAACGTGGTGCCGGATGCCGCGTGATCCGAGACGCCCGCGGCATCCGCTGACCCCCACGCCTCAATGCGTACCTCGTCGTTGATTTTCGGTTCCGCACCGAATGCCCCGAACGGTCTCGAGCTTTCTGTCACCGGCGTCACCAGGCGTCCAGTCGTATGACCGTCGGAATCTTCAACAGCAACCTCGACAACATCTCCGGGTTGAACAACCGTTGAGCCGGCCGGGGTGCCGGTCAGGATGACATCGCCAACTTCCAGCGTCATGAGTTGGGAGAGGTCCGCCACGAGTTGACCGAACGGAAACAACAGTCCGGCGGTGGTGTCGTCCTGGACGAGTTCGCCGTTGACCCAGGTGCTGATGCGCAGTGCGGCCGGGTTTATCAGGTTCGCCTGCAGGAGTCTTGGGCCGATCGGGGTGAAGCCGTCACCGCCCTTTGACCGCAGGTTCGAGCCCTTGTCGGCGTACTTGAGGTCGTACACGCCGAAGTCGTTTGCTGCGGTGACCGCGGAGACGTGGCTCCAGCCTTCCTCGACTGACACACGCCGGGCATCCTTGCCGATGATGAGTGCAATCTCGCCCTCAAACGCGAGCAACTCGCACCCGGCGGGCCGCTCGATGGGGCTCCCGGATTCGGCAAGCGAGGAGGACGGTTTCAGAAAATACCCGGGGGTGGTTGGCGTGCGTCCGCGCTGGGCCGCCCGGCTAGGGTAATTGAGGTGGACCGCGATGACCTTGCCCGGTCGCCGTCCGAGCATCGTCATAAGTTCGCTGTTCACATCAACCCTTTCAATGTATGAAATGATATACGATTCCTATCATGCTTACCTGTGAGGGGCAAGTGGCAAGTCAGCAAGCGAGGAGTGGATTGTGACCGATACCGTGCTGCGCAATGTCCGACCGTGGGGTGGGGCACTTACTGATATCGCGATCGATGGCGGGGTCATCATTGGGATTGGCGAAGCAACGTCCAGCGATGCTAAGGGTGCCGACGCACGGAAAGTCATCGACGGACGCGGACTGCTCGCGATCCCCGGATTCATCAACGCCCACGCACACCTGGACAAGAGTTGGTGGGGCAAGCCGTGGGTGTCCTATGGCGGGGAGGCGACAACCCAGGGGAGAATCGCCCACGAACGTGCCCATCGTGACGAGCTTGGCATCCCGGGCGTGGACGTAACAACCGCGTTGCTGAAACAGATGGTGACGCTCGGAACGACAGCGTTCCGCACACACGTTGATGTCGACCTGGGCCTTGGCGTTGAAGGTATCCGAATCGTTCGTGAAGCGATTGCCGCGTTCGGTGGGGCAATCCACGCTGAGATCGTTGCCTTTCCGCAGGACGGCGTCCTCCGCAGACCCGGCGTTCTCGAACTGCTTGATCAAGCCGCCCGAGAAGGTGCCGAACACATCGGGGGCCTGGATCCTGCCTCGATCGATCGTGATCCGGTCGGCCAGCTGGATGCCATCTTCGAGATTGCGGACCGCCGCAGCGTCGGCGTCGACATCCACCTCCATGACGGTGGGGATCTCGGCGCGTTCCAGTTCGAGCTCATCATCGAACGAACGCTCGCCCTCGGGCTTGCCGGCCGAGTAAATATTGCCCACGGTTTCGCGCTGGGTGAGCTGTCCGCTGTTCGCCAGCAGACCATGATCGCCGCGCTTCACGATGCCGGCATTTCGATGACAACGGTTGCCCCAATCAACGCCGCCAGACTGCCGATGAGTGCACTGCGTGCTGCAGGTGTGCGGGTTGGGCTCGGCACGGATGGCATCCGCGACCTGTGGGGCCCGTTTGGCGACGGTGACCTGCTCGCACTTTCCACCCGGCTTTCCCAGCTGTCCGGATGGCGCGAAGATGCTGAACTGATTCAGGCGGCTCGCGTCGCCACCTCGGATGCTGCCACGTTCGTCGGTCGTCGATCGCATGACCTGGTTGCTGGATCGCGCGCCGACATCGTGTTGGTCGATGCCGAGAACGTCCCAGATGCGGTGGTGTCGGTGCCGCGCCGAGAGCTCGTCATGGCTGGCGGACGTGTTGTCGCAGAATTCGGAGAACTTGTCGGCGCTATCGGGTGAAATGTTTGAGCGCCACCCACAGGTCGGCGCGCAACTGAGGGTCATGCAGAGTGCGCCCAAGCGCGCTTTCGATTCTGGCCAGACGGCCGCGCAATGTGTTGCGGTGGATGCCGAGCGACTGGGCAGCCGGCCCGACCTGACCGTTGTGGGTGAGAAACGCCCGAGCGCTGTCGAGCAGCTCGTCGGCATCCTCCCGCATGGTCAACGGCTCGAGAAGCCCCTGTGCATAGACAACCATGGTGTCTGCGTTGAGCAGCGCGTCGACGCCCTCGATTGCGAGCTCGGAGAACTGCACCACGGGTCGCGCCTCGGTCGCGAGGGCGAGAGCGCTCCGAGCACCCTCGTCACTCTGAGCGATCGAGATCGCATCCCGTTCAGGCCCAGCCCCGGTCTGCAGTGGCACCAGAAGTTCGAGCAGTGCCGAAAGTTTCGATGGTCCCGGGGACAGGAGTGCGACCAGCTGGGCCGGTCCGCCAGGTTCGCCGCCGACGGCAGTTCGCGTCACAAGCGGAAGCCCGAGAGCGTCGGCGTGTGCTTCGATCCGGGAAAGTGCTCGGTCCAGCTCGCGGTCGGATCCTTGCGCGCGAACCATTCTTAACCGACCGACGGGGATCGACGCACGCTGCGCCGCACCGTCCAGGAGTGCTCGTGCCGCCGACAGGTCGCCGCGCAGGGCGAGTGCGAGTGCTCCCGCACGCACAACCCGATCGGCCTCGCGCGCTACACGACTCTGTTCGTTTTCCAAGGTGAGAAGCGCGAGCGCCATCGTGATGGCCGCCCTCTGAGCCGGGTTCGCCGGAGACTCAGTCTCGACGATCAGGAACAATTCCGCTTGAATATTCGTGCCAACCGGGTGCACGGTGAGTCTGGACTCGCGCGAGATCTCCGTCGCAGCTCCGCGGGAATCGGCGCCATCGAGGCGTCTCATCAGCGGCGAGGCCCGCACGGCCAGTGCTTGCGCGGAGTGGGGCTCCACGGTTGCTGCACGTACGGTACCGCTCGTGGTCGCCAAAACGATTTTGCCGGCGACGATGTCGGCGAGGGTCTCGACGATCGCCGACGTTCCATTGGCCGACGTTCCGTTGGCTTGCACTGCGTTTGCCGAAGATGGCTCAAGCGGTTGAAGGGCTGCCTGGGTCAACGCGCGCTGGTACTGCAACGACTGGCGGTCGACATCCCGCTCGGCCGCCCAGAGCAGGTCTGCGACCGCCCGGCTGACTGCAATGAACGGCACTGGCCGCGGAACGACGAACAGATTCAGCTTGAGATCTTGTGCCGCGTCACTCAGCCCTCGCGGGACATCCGGATTGCTGAGACCAACACCGAAGCCGACGGCAACCACACCAGCGCCAACGAGTGCAACGACCAGTTCGCGCCAGCCAACGTCGTCGCGCGGAACGAGCCCAGTGGTGAGCAGAATCTCTCCGCCCTCCATGAATGGGGTCGGGTCAGCCAACTCGCTCGTGGCAACCCAGCGCACGGTTGCGTCGCCGTCGGCCAGAACAATTCTTTCCAGCAATAGTGGGGCGTGCGAGAGGATGTCGTTGACCGAGACCATATGTCAGTATTGCACAGTTAAGATCAAGCAAATGTGCATAGTGTACAGTGCGCCTGCCACCGAGCCTAGCTAGCCTGAAACCATACGGCACTACGTGAGGAGACACCATGTCAGCACTCGCCCAGCAACTCACCACCATCGTTGGTGGACCACAGCTCGAGCAAGCCAGACGGGTCGCCGACCAGGTTCCCGGGCCAAACTCGCAGGAGTGGATCGCCCGCAAGAACAAGGCGGTCTCCGCCGCCATCTCCACGACCATGCCGGTGTATGCGGCAGCAGCCGGAGGCGGAGTGGTTGTCGATGTCGACGGCAACTCCTTCATCGATCTTGGATCCGGGATCGCCGTCACGACGATCGGCAATGCGGCGCCCGCTGTCGTTGACGCGGTCACCCGTCAGGTTGAGGCATTCACCCACACCTGCTTCATGGTGACGCCGTACGACTCCTATGTGCGGGTCGCCGAACTGCTCAACCGGATCACTCCCGGCGATTTCGAGAAGCGCAGTGCACTGTTCAATAGCGGCGCGGAGGGTGTCGAGAATGCGATCAAGATCGCCAGAAGCTACACCAAACGCACCGCGGTTGTGGCGTTTGACCACGCGTACCATGGCCGCACCAACCTCACGATGGCGTTGACCGCGAAGAACCAGCCGTACAAGAGCGGGTTCGGGCCGTTCGCGTCCGAGGTGTACCGTGCGCCAATGTCCTACCCGTTCCGCGACGGCTTGAGCGGTGCGGATGCTGCCCGCCGCGCGATCGACCAGATCGAGAAGCAGGTCGGCGTAGAGAACCTTGCCGCCATCATCATCGAGCCCATCCAGGGCGAAGGCGGATTCATCGTGCCCGCCGCCGGCTTCCTGCCCGCGTTGGTCGAATGGGCGCGTGCCAACGGCGTCGTGTTCATCGCCGACGAGGTGCAGTCCGGGTTTGCCCGTACCGGTGCGCTGTTCGCCTCAGAACACGAAGGAATCGTGCCCGACCTGATCGTCACCGCCAAGGGCATCGCAGCAGGCTTGCCGCTGGCGGCAGTGACAGGGCGCGCCGAAATCATGGACTCGCCACAGCCGGGTGGCCTCGGCGGCACCTACGGTGGCAACCCGATCGCCTGCGCTGCAGCCCTCGCCAGCTACCAAACCATTGAGGACGAGGGGCTCGTCGAGCGCGCGAAACAACTGGGCGAGCGTATTCTTCCCAGCCTGAAAAAGCTGCAGGCGCACGATGCCCGAATCGGCGACGTGCGCGGTCGGGGAGCAATGATCGCCATTGAGCTGGTCGTACCCGGCACGACAGAGCCTGATGCCCAGTTGGCAAAGGCCGTTGCCGGGTATGCTCACAAACACGGTGTCATCCTGCTCACCTGCGGAACATACGGCAACGTCATCCGACTACTGCCACCGCTCGCGATCTCGGATGCGCTCCTCGACGAGGGCCTCACTGTTCTTGCCGAGGCGCTCGCCAGCGTCGCCTGAGCGACGAACACGAACTGAATTTGCATTGCACCTGCGCAGCACAATGCCTGCGCCGCACCAAGAGAGGCACCTGATGACCAAGCAACGAGAAGCAGAACTGCTCGCCACCGTCCCCAATCAACTTTTCATCGGCGGGAAATGGCGGGACGCCTCTGGCGGCGGAACCCTC
>JBDSZO010000264.1:0-5681 GCA_039925105.1 Terrimesophilobacter sp.
TCGAGACGTTTCTCCAGCGCTTCGACCTGGACCCCACCAAAAAGGCACGCAGCTACTCCAAGGGCAACCGCCAGAAAGTCGGATTGGTCGGTGCCTTCGCAAGCCGCGCAGAGCTGCTCATCCTCGACGAGCCCACCAACGGACTCGACCCGCTCATGGAGGGTGTGTTTACCGGGTGTGTGGCCGAGGCGCAGGCCGAAGGCCGTTCGGTGCTTCTCTCCAGTCACATCTTTGCTGAGGTCGAAAAGCTTTGCGACACCGTGACCATCATTCGGGATGGACGCACGGTCGAATCCGGAACACTGGCCGACCTCCGCCACCTCCATCGCTCCACCATCACGGTGACGCTGGACGGCAACCCGAGCGCGCTTGAATCCATCCACGGTGTTCACGACCTGGTAGCGGACGGTGGGCACGCGACGTTCACCGTGGAGAGTGCCGCCCTGCCAAAAGTCCTCGCCGCCCTCGCCCCGCTTAGCCCGCGCGACCTTGTGTCCACTCCCCCGTCGCTCGAAGAACTCTTTTTGCGACACTACGGAGTTCACCCCACATCAAACGATGCGGCAATCAGAAGCTCGGTAGCCGGCACGACGGCACAGCGATGAGCACAAAGGTCGGCACTTCGGTTCGGGCGCCAACGACAGCGACAATGTCGTCCGCACTGCGAAACGCCTCCACCGGGTACGGAATCATGGTGGGGTTCATCCTGCGCCGAAACTGGCTCCGGATGCTCATCTGGCTCATAGCGCTCACGGGAATGATCGTGCTCGTGATCGACACTCAACGAGCAGCCTTCCCGACCGCCGAGGATCGCGCAGCCTACGCTCAGATTGCGAACGCGCCTGCCGTGGCCGCGCTCACGGGCTTGCCCTACGCCGCGTCAACACTGGGCGGCATCCTGAACATCAAAATCTGGATGACGATCGCCGTCGCGCTCTCCTTCGCCGTGATCTTTCTCGTGACGCGCAACGGTCGCGCCGAGGAAGCAGAAGGACGCACGGAACTTTTACGTGCAGGTGTACTAGGGACCCACGCTTATTCGCTCGCGAACTGGAGCGTCTTCTCAGGATTTGCTGTGCTGGTCGGACTTGCGACAGCGGGTGGAGCCGTAAGTCAGGGCTTGCCCGTAGACGGCGCGTTTCTTATGGGGGCAGCCTTTGCCGCGACTGCACTTGTGTTCCTGGGGGTTTCGGCCGTCACCGGCCAACTGACCAGAACGGGCAGCGGCGCAAACACCCTCGCCGCCGCCGTTCTGGGCGTGAGTTTCCTCGTACGCGCCGTGGCAGACCTTCACGCTGACGGCGACAAGTCGACGTGGCTCGTGTGGCTCTCCCCCATTGGATGGGCGCAACAGACACGCTCCTACGGCGAGAACAACTGGTGGCCGCTCGTGTTGTGCTCGGGCGCTGCGGCAATACTGTGCTGGGTGGCGCTCGCGCTGGAGCGCAATCGAGACCTCGGCGCGGGGCTCATCCCCGAGCGGGTGGGGCCGCGCAGCGCATCCGCTGCTCTTCGCACCCAACTCGGGCTGACCATTCGGTTACAGCGCGGGTCGCTCATGGGGTGGACACTCGGCATTATTGTGTTCGCGGTCTTCTTTGGCGGTGTCTCCTCGGCAGTCGCCTGCATTTTGACTGAAGAAAGCCCCATTACGGATCTCATTCGCGGCGGATCGAGCACTGTTCTGGACGGGATTTTCAGCCTTTTCATGATGATGAGCGCGGTGCTCGTTGCGGCGTTCGTTCTGAAAAGCGCCGACTCGATCCGGTCGACAGAGGCTGTCGGTCTCGTGGAGATGCAGTGGTCTTCAGCGATCTCGAGAATCAAATGGGCTTCATCGCACATGATCGTTCCTGCGGCATGGTCGCTCGTGCTTCTGGCGCTCAATGGGTTGGTCCTCGGCGTGACGTTCGAGGTGGCCGCCGGCCAATCAGGGCAAGTTGGGCGCTTCCTCCTGGCGTCCATCGCGTACTGGCCATCCTCGCTGCTCATGCTGGGCGTGGTAGTGCTGTGCGCTGCGCTCATCCCTCGAGCGGCCGCCGCAGTGACATGGGCGTTCTTCGCCGTCGTCGCGGTACTGTCAATATTTGGTGACCTGTTCGGATTACCGGCCTGGGTGTTGAACAGCACCCCGTTCACGGCGATCCCGCGCTTGGATGCGGAATTCACGGTACTCCCGCTCCTCACCATTGCGGTGATAGCCGCGATCCTGGGTGGAATCGGATTGTCGGTGCTGCGTAAGCGTGACATGACCAGCGCCTGATTGGGCGGGCTCGGTCAATTACGCATCTCGTTACGATGAAGATGTGCACCAAGGTTTTCCGCCGCTTCGCCACCCGATAATCCAGGCCCCGATGGCAGGTGGCCCCTCGACGCTTGCGCTCGCCGCAGCAGTCTCCAACGCGGGCGGACTTGGCTTTCTCGCCGGCGGCTACAAATCTCCAGAGGGCCTACGTTCCGACATTGTGGCGCTGAGGGAGCTGACTACTGAGCCTTTCGGTGTCAATTTATTCCTGCTCACCGAAACGCCCGTTAATCGCGACGCGGTCTCCCGTTACGCCGAGGCGCTGAGCAGCGAGGTGGTGCGACACCACGCCCAGCTCGGCGAGCCCCATTTTGACGACGATGGCTTCGAGGCAAAACTTCAGATGATTCTCGAGGAGCGGCCGCCGATTGTGTCGTTCACCTTCGGTTGCCCGTCCAGCGAGGTGGTCGAGCGTTTGCACAACCATGAGATCGCGGTGTGGGTCACGATTACCGACCCCAATGAGGCCAGCGAGGCCAGCGAGGCCGGTGCCGACGCGCTGATCGCGCAGGGTGTCGAGGCTGGCGGCCACCGTGGATCCTTTAATGACCTCGACGGACGTGGTGAGCTTTCATTGCTTCCGCTGCTCCGCCTCGCCGCACAGGCCAGTGTTTTGCCGCTTGTCGCGTCTGGTGGTATCGCCGACGGTTTCGGGGTCGCAGCGGCGCTTGCTGCCGGGGCAAGTGCCGTCCAGATCGGGACCGGATTCCTGCGTTGTCCGGAGGCTGCCACCAGCCAGGTGCACAGGGACGCACTGTTACAACCGACTGCGACGTCGCTGACCCGGGCGTTCACCGGTCGCCGCGCTCGCGGTATCACCAACCAGTTCATGCTCGACTACTCCTCACTGGCGCCATCGGCTTACCCCTACGTCCACTATCTGACCGCCCCACTGCGGGCGGCCGCGCGGCAGGCTGAGGACGCAGACAGAATCAACCTGTGGGCGGGTGAGGCTCACAGTCTCGCAGCGGAAGAGCCGGCCGGCGCGCTCGTGCACCGTTGGAGCCGGGATGCGCGGCGAGCACTCGCAGATGCCGCACACAACTGGCCGGACGCCTGACCGGTAGACTGCGCCAGCTAAGGTTCGTGCTGGTTCAGGTTCCGGCCAGCTCATCCGTTAGGTCAAAGCGCGGAGCGTGAGGATCTGCTCCGCTCGACCGAACGGTCCCGTCAGGTCGCACATCACCGTCGAGGTCAACCCGATTCCGTCGGCGCCAAATGTTACGGAGTTCTGCAGGCCGAGCCACTCGCCGTGTGGTTCACGGTACAGGTGCAGTTGTAGGTCGACATTGGGAAACGCGTAGCCACCAGGTCCCGGCGCAACTCGAGTAGCGATGCCATTGCTCGTGTCCGCGACGCCAACGAGCCGGGCGAGATCCGAGAAGGGGCCAGGCGCGACGAGCGGATGCAGGGGTCGGATCCACGCGCGACCCCGACCTGGAGCATGGCCGGGAAGCGTGCGAACCTCAATCGAGCGGATGTAACCGCCTGGCCACTCGTCGAGGCTCACGTGGTGCACCGAATCTGGCAGACCAGACATCGGCTCGTCCTCCACCCCTGCCACTGCGCTCGTGTCGGATCGCTGCAGCCGCCACGCCGTCGCCCTGACCGCTGTTCTGCCCCCCGAAATGAGCTCTGCCTGCAGAAGTTCGATGGTGCGACCCGGTCGCAGCACGGTCGTGGTGATCTCGAATTCGCCATCCGGGATCAGTCCAAGAATGTCGTAGCTGATGCGGGCCATGCGCAATTCCGGTCGCGGCTGGAACCCATCGAGGCAATGAGCGAGGATGCCCGACACCGGTCCCATGTGTTGCTCGTGAGGGTTCCATGCGCCCTGGGTGTGAGTGGTGGCCGCGAAGTGCCCATCACCAAGGTCGCGGTAGTACGGCTCGCTGTCACTCGTGGCGCTGCGGTTCACTGTTGCGACCCTGGCGTGGATTCGGTGCGCAAACGTCCGATGCCGGGGATAAATCGCCCGACCCGAGCGGCATACTCGTGGAACTCAGGGTGCGCATTGGCGAGCATCCGCTCCTCCCAGCGCGTCTTGACAGCGAGAATCAGGACGAGCAGAACCCACGTCCCCAAATGCCACCAGGAGGCGCCAAACACCACTAGACCAACACCGATAGTCATCAATCCGGTGTAAATCGGGTTGCGTACGGTGCCGTACAGGCCGTGGATGACCAGTGGTGCCCCGTCCTTCGGGATAGGGCTCGCCGTCAATGCCGGGCCAAGGCCGACGATGCCCAGGATGGCGACGATCAGGCCGACCAGGGCGAAGATTGCGGCAAGAGTGAGAACGAGCGTGTCGCGAGGCCACCAGAACCCGGGCGGTTCGACGACGAGTGCGGCGAGCAGCATAAGCTGCAAGGCCACAAGGCCGAGAGCGGTCAGCCGGGAATGATCGCTTCGTGTCATGATCTCGTCGCAGGTGGCGCGATCAGTCTGCGCGGATCATGGCGACCATCGCCATAACTCCGAGAACTGTAACGACCGCGCCGACGATGACCAGACCAGTGAGGAGGACAGCTTCCATGCCGCCAGTATCGCCCGGAAGGCAAAATAAGGCCAATCAGGTCGGAGACGGGGCCGCCCGGAGTGTTCACTAACTTTTAGTGCGCCCGGACCATCGCAATGAGTGCCATGAAGCCGAGTATGGCGACAATCGCCCCGATGGTGGCGAGTACGTATTCAATTGGATGCATAGCACCAGTATTCTCCCCTTTGGCGACTCCGGCCATGGGCGACTGCGGCCAGCCTCAACGCACGAGCCGAATCTCGCGGACGTCGCCGTGGTTGGGATCGAATCTCTCTACTCCATCGACTACGAACCCGTTTTTGCGGTAGAACGCGATCGCTCGTGGATTCTCGTTGAGGGCCCAGAGCGAGGCCGGGCGATTTCCGAGCACAGCGTCCAGCAGCGATTGGCCGAGGCCAGAACCGTGGTGACCTGCGAGGAGATAGATGGTGCTGAGCTCCAGGTCCCGAGGAGGGTTCTCGTCCAGTGGGCGCCTTGTACTTGCGAAACCGACGATTGCTTCGTTCATAACAGCTACCCACACGTCGCCGAGTTGCTCACCGATGATGCGCCTCCACATTCTCGCTCGGCGTTCAGGTGGGTTACCTTCAATGACTTCGGGCGGAAAGTGGCCAGTGTAGGTCTCGACATGGGTGCGGTAATGCACCTGACCGATCGCGTCTGCATCCTCCAGGATCGCCCTGCGGATGTTCCAAATCATGGTCAGATAATACCCGCCGCTGCCATCGTTTCGTCCCGTCCTCAATGTCGGTGGGTGGGTGTTCACTTTGAGTATGGAAAGCCGGATGATCGATGCGACAGGGGTTGCGATCGATGACGGTTTGCCCAGTCATATCA
>JBDSZO010000265.1:0-11500 GCA_039925105.1 Terrimesophilobacter sp.
TCGCAACGCCAAAATTCAATCTCTACCAGTCGCTGCACACCACGGTGATCGGCCCGCACGGCCGACCGGTTGAGCTGCAGATCCGAACCGAAGAGATGCACCAGCGCGCAGAGTTCGGTGTTGCAGCCCACTGGAAGTACAAAGAACGGATGAACAGCGGCAAGACCGGCGCAGAACCAGCAGGTCTGGATACCGACATGGCCTGGCTCGCGCACATCTCGGATTGGCAGGCGGAAACAGCCGACCCTGACGAATTCCTTGAATCACTGCGATTTGAGATCGGTGCAAAAGAGGTCTACGTTTTCACCCCGCAGGGCAAGGTCATCGGTTTGCCGACCGCGGCAACCCCGGTCGACTTCGCCTACGCCGTGCACACCGAGGTAGGCCACCGCACCATGGGGGCGAAGGTCAACGGACGCCTTGTGCCGCTCGACACGGCACTCAACAGCGGCGAAGTCGTCGAAGTGTTCACGTCAAAGAATCCGGATGCTGGTCCAAGCCAGGGCTGGCTGGAATTCGTCAAGTCCCCTCGCGCGCGCAACAAGATCAAGCAGTGGTTCACGAAGGAACGCCGCGAAGAAGCGATCGAGCAGGGCAAGGATGCCATCTCGAAGGCGATGCGCAAGCAAAACCTGCCGTTGCAAAAACTGATGAACCAGGATTCGTTCAGCGAAGTCGCCGCCCAGATGCGCTACGACGATGTTTCTGCCCTGTATGCCGCCGTCGGAGAAGGCCACATTTCAACCCAGTCTGTTCTCGAGAAGGTCGTTGCGTCACTGCAAAGCGAGTCGGACAACGATGACGCTGAGCTGCCAGCGCCGAGCAATTATCATTCCCAAGGGTACCGCGGCGCCGAATCGGGGGTGCTGGTGCGCGGCGCCCCAGACATCCTGGTTAAGTTGGCGAAGTGCTGCACCCCGGTGCCGGGCGATGACATTGTCGGATTCGTCACGCGGGGCTCAGGGGTTTCAGTGCATCGAGCGGACTGTCACAACGTTGTTTCGCTCGTTACCGAGCCTGAACGCATGATCGAGGTATCCTGGGCACCCACGGGCAAGAGCGTGTTCCTGGTGCAAATCCAGGTGGAGGCACTCGATCGCGGCGGTTTGCTCTCCGATGTCACGAGGGTACTGACGGAACACCACGTCAACATCCTCTCTGCCAACGTTTCCACTTCCAGCAATCGCCTGGCAATCAGCCGGTTTTTGTTCGAGACGGGGGACACCACACACCTGGATCGCGTGCTCAACGCGGTCCGCCGGATCGACCAGGTGTACGACGTGTACCGGGTCAGAGCATGATCATCGTCAACCGCTGACGGGCACGTTGCTTTCCTGGCAGGTTGCTTCGACGATCCATCAGCCTGCAGCAGTCTTCGAGAGTGAATCCGCCACGGTCGGCGAGCCCAAGGATGGCAGTGCGCTCCAAAATCCCACACTCTGTGCTGAACCTGGCGATGTCCACCGCCGTCCGCAGCGGTGTGGTGATCCAGAGCCCACCGATCTGCGTGAGATCCTCCTCGTCGATCACCACTTCGCGGACCGACCATTCTGAGCCGGAGAACGGACGCCAACGAGCGTGTGACCTGGCACACAATTGCAGGGGATACGGAATGCAATCGTTGAGCCCCAACACCCACACGACGCTGAACTGTTCCGCAATCATCCGCTCTGGGAGCACAGTCGCGAGGGACCTGGCCCGTTGGGCGGGAGAGTCTATTTCGTCAATCGCGCAGAAGCCCGGGCCGAGCCGGTACACCTCCCCGTCGAGACGTGCAGAACACAATTCGGCTTCTGGCAAATCGTCTGTCGAAAGCACTGACGCAAGTCGAGGGGTCACCCCACCATCATGAGCGCGAGCGGGAACCGAAACTCAGACCGGTGAGGTTCGGTGGGAAAGCCAGTCCTGTGGACAAGTCTGGAGACCGCGAAAACAATCACCCGATCGCGCCGAGCCACGCCTTTCTGGCTTCCAACGCTTCCTCGGCGCTAGCAATTGCTTTCTTGTCGCCACCGGTGCGCGCGTCAGCGAGTTCTTTCTCAAGCTTTGCGATCGCTTCCTCAAGTTGGCTCGCAAGGCCTTGGCTGCGCGCCTTCTTTTCCGGGCTATTCTTCTGCCAGAAATCGTCGTCGAGCTTGCGCACGGCGGCCTCAACCTTGCGCATTCGGTCTTCAACGCTTTTGACCTTGTCGCGAGGCACTTTGCCCGCCTCATCCCAGCGACGCTGGATGTCGGCAAGCGTGGACCGTGCCGCGTCGCGATCGGTTGCGCTCAACAGTGGTTCGGCTTCGTCAAGAAGCGCAAGCTTCTTTTCCAGATTCGCTGAGAACTCGGCATTGTCGCGCGCATCGATCTCAGCTTTTGCACCGTAGAGTGCGTCGCCAGCAGCTTTGAAACGTGCCCACAGCGCGTCGTCGGCCTTCTTTCCGGCACGCCCGGTGCTCTTCCAATCGTCGAGCAGTGTGCGGTAATCCTTGATTCCGTCGGCGCCTTGAGGAATGAGGGCTTCGGCTTTCTCGATCAATTCCTGTTTGCGCACGCGCGCATCCTTGTGCACCGTGTCCAACTCCGCGAAGAAGGCGCGGCGGTGCGTCTCGATCGTTGTTCTGGCCGCGCGGAATCGCTTCCACAGGTCGTTGCTTTCGCCTTTCGGCAGACGCGGACCGTCCTGCTGTTGTTTCTGCCACTGTTCGAAAAGTGCATCGAGGGTGGAACTCACCTGCTTCCACTGCGCTTTCGCAAAATCTTGGGCGGCGAGAGCTTCGACCTCGTCGACCAGGGCAGCCCTTTTCGCGACCTCAGCCTCAAGCTCCGCTTTAGCTTCGGCACTTTGCTTCTCAGACAACTCGACGATCACGGTGTGAAGCGCGTCCAGTCGCGCCTCCAGTGTGGCCAGATCACCGACCGCTGGTGCGTCGGAAATGTTGCTGCGGAGAGCGTCGACGGCTTTTGTCACGTCGCTGGCGGATGCACCGCGCTTCACCCGCTGTTCCAACAGCGTTACCTGCCCCGCGAGTTCAGTAAATTTGCGCTCGAAGTAGGCCAGAGCCTCTTCAGGGGTGCCATCAGGGAACTGCCCGGCAACGCGTTCGCCATCGGCCGTCCGCACATACACCGTGCCGGTCTCGTCCGCCCTGCCCCAGGGCGCTTGGTTCTCAGCCAACAGTTTCACCTTGCTGTTCTTCGAATCATGTGGGTCTGACGGGGTGCCACCGACCGTGACCCAGCCTATTGCACAGGCTGAATTGCCGGACGCGCTCCCGAATCGTCGCGAATTATTTGATCGTGACCTTGGTGATGGTTGTCTGGACGATCGGTGCACCATCGGCGGCTTTGCCGGTGACGCCCTTCGATGCGATCTCACTGATGAACTTGTCCAGACCTCCGGTGACCTTTCCGAACACGGTGTATCCGCCGGCAGTGTCGCCGTTCAGCGTTCCGTCGCCGTACATGATGAAGAATTGGTGGCCCTGCGAGTAGGCGCTGGCACCGCGGGCCAGGGCAATGGTGCCTGCCGGGTAGTTCTTATCGGCTGGCGCATTCTCGATCGGTCCGAACTGGAAGTTGGGGTCCGGAGCTCCTGTACCATCGAGCGATCCGCACTGGATGAGCGCTGTCGGTCCTGCTGTCAGACGGTGGCACGTCTTTCCGGGGAAGTAACCGTTCTTGACCTCCTGCACGAAGGCGGCCACCGCTTGCGGTGCCGCTGCGCCGTCAAGGGAAATCTCCAACGGCACATCGTTGACGGTGAGCGTGCCGGTCCAGGTTCTGCTTTCCGCAAGAGCCGGGTCGGGAATGTTTCCGATGTTCTGCGGTTCCGGCGTCGGGGACACGCTGGATGTCGGTACCGGTTCAGGCATGCCGGGGCCGGCCGAGAAGTAGACGACCTGGGTGACTGCCGCCAGTGCCGCAACAATCACCGCGCCGAGGATCGCGAACAGGTTGTCGCGCGTGCGACGGGTCACCTGGGTTTCGTGCACGCTCCGCCGTGCCGAATAGCGACGCAGCCGGTCGCGTGCTTCGCGTGCCTCGCGGTCGGCATTCTTGCTGCGTGCCACTGGTAGTCCTCCCGGCTCGGTCAGGCGCGTCCTCCACGTGATGGAACGCCCTGATGTACATTACCGGCCCGACGGACGCTGGCGGAGCGCAACGCAGTGTGCGCGAGCCCAACTAACATGTGGACTATGGATGAGCAGCCGGGTTTGCGCACCGGCGCAAGCCCGCTCGCTGTTCGGATGCGTCCGCGCACCCTGGATGAATTGGCCGGTCAACGCCACCTGCTGAATCCGGGATCGCCGCTACTCACCCTCGCGAACACGTCGTCGGGAGAACAGGGCGCGACCTCAGTCATCCTGTGGGGGCCGCCAGGGTCCGGGAAGACCACGATCGCCAAAACGATAGCCCAGAGTTCCGGCCGCAAGTTTGTTGAACTGTCCGCCGTCACGGCGGGAGTGAAGGATGTCCGCGAGGTCATGCAGCAGGCGCTCAGTTCCCGAGACCTCTACGGACTTTCGACGGTGCTGTTTCTCGACGAGATCCACCGATTCTCCAAAGCGCAACAGGATGCGCTGCTACCGGGTGTGGAGAACGGGTGGGTGATTTTGGTTGCTGCGACGACCGAAAACCCGTCTTTTTCAATCATCTCGCCGCTGCTGTCGCGGTCACTGTTGTTGACCCTCGAAGCGCTCAGCGATGAGGACCTCGGCGTCATCGTCGATCGCGCCCTGCGTGATCCTCGTGGGCTGGGCGGGCGCGTGGCGCTCAACGCGGACGCGCGCGGCGCCATCATCCGCCTTGCATCAGGGGATGCGCGCCGTGCGCTCACCGCGCTCGAGGCCGCCGCTGCCTCGGCTGCTGCATCCGATAGCACGAGCGAGATTCCGGCGATCAGCACCGAGATCGTGGCAACGGCTGTCGACAAGGCGCTCCTTCGCTACGACAGACAGGGCGACGAACATTACGACGTGATCAGCGCGTTCATCAAATCGGTGCGCGGGTCTGACGTTGATGCAGCGGTGCACTACCTTGCGAGAATGATTGAGGCGGGGGAGGATCCGAGGTTCATCGCCAGGCGCATCATCATCCTTGCCGCTGAAGACATCGGCATGGCCGACCCACAGGCGCTCGTAATCGCCGTTGCGGCAGCTGATGCGGTGCAGTTCATTGGAATGCCTGAGGGGCGAATCCCGCTCGCGGAGGCCGTCGTGTACCTCGCGACGGCACCAAAATCGAACGCCTCCTACCTCGCCATCGACGAGGCGATTGCCGATGTTCGGGCGGGCAAAATCGGACGAGTCCCGCCGCACTTGCGCGACGCCCACTATTCGGGCGCGAAGACACTCGGGCACGGCAAGGGTTACCGTTACCCGCACGACAGCGACATCGGAGTTGTTGAACAGGTTTACGCTCCGGACGAGGTGAGCGCGCAGCGCTACTACCGGCCGACAGAACACGGAAACGAACGCGACGTTGCGGCGCGCCTGGAGAAGCTGCGGCGCATCATTCACGGGCAGTGATCTGCTAGTCTGGTAGCCGCCGACAGAGGGTTTTCGCGCACGGCTGCAGCGAAACTCGTTATCTGTGGGAAACATCCTTTAGCCGGATGTGTCCTTTCGGCCAATCCCCTCTTTTAGAATGAACCTCTTTGTGAGGAAAGAAGACCCCTTCCTACTTCGCAGACCATCCCGTTTTGCCGCGGGTAGCCTGCGTGCCAGTAATCGCCACGAACAATTGTCAGTACCGAAAGGAAACCGTGTCTACCAAGTCACGTACGCGTAGCAAGACCCGCCTGTCAAGGGCATTGGGCATTCCGCTCACCCCGAAGGCAGCCAAGTACCTCGAAAAGCGCCCGTATGCTCCCGGCGAGCACGGCCGCACCCGCCGCAAGACCGACAGCGACTACGCGGTCCGTCTGCGTGAGAAGCAGCGCCTGCGCGCACAGTACGGCATCCGCGAGGCCCAGCTGAAGATTGTCTTCCAGGAAGCCCGCCGCACCCAGGGTCTGACCGGTGAGAACCTGGTCGAGCTGTTGGAGATGCGTCTGGATGCCCTCATCGTTCGCGCCGGCTTCGCTCGCACGACCGCCCAGGCCCGTCAGCAGATCGTCCACCGCCACATCATGGTTGATGGCGCACGCGTTGACCGCCCGTCATTCCGGGTCAAGCCGGGTCAGCTCATTCACGTGCACCCGAAGAGCGAGGTCATGGCGCCGTTCCAGGTTGCCGCTGCCGGTGGGCACGCCGAGGTCCTCCCGAAGGTCCCCGGTTACATTGAGGTCGAACTCGACAAGCTGCAGGCACGCCTCGTGCGTCGCCCGAAGCGTGCCGAGGTCCCGATCACCTGTGAAGTTCAGCTCGTGGTTGAGTACTACGCGGCACGCTAGGCGTGGTCGGTTGGGCTCACAAAGTAAGCTTGAGCACCCAGCGCCACACGTGAAGGAGTCACGCACATGAAGAAATTGCTGTGGTTGATCGTCGGCGTCGGCATCGGTTTCGTTGCGGCGCACCAGGTCAACAAGACGCCTGAGGGACGCCAGTTCTTCGAGGATGTCGACAACAAGGCCAGAGAGTTCGGCAGCGCCGTCGTTGACGGGTACAAGACACGGGAAGCGGAGCTTCGCGCGGCCGTGTCTGAGGCGGAGGACGCCATCGCCGACCTCACAAAGCGCGAGTAAGTTTTGACCGCGTAGTGCAGACCGCAGAGATCCGGCGTCGCTGGCTGGAGTTTTTCGCCGACCGCGGCCACACGGTTGTGCCATCGGCGTCCCTGGTCAGCGACGACCCGACCCTGCTGTTCACGGTTGCCGGGATGGTTCCGTTCATTCCCTATTTGACGGGACTGGTTCCGGCGCCATACCCGCGCGCAACGAGTGTTCAGAAGTGCATCCGCACCCTCGACATCGAGGAGGTCGGAAAGACCACCCGTCACGGCACGTTTTTCCAGATGAACGGGAACTTCTCGTTCGGCGACTACTTCAAAGAGCAGGCGATCGACTATGCCTGGGAGCTGTTGACGACCTCCGTGAAAGACGGTGGTTACGGTTTCGCTGAGAAGGATCTGTGGGTCACCATCTACAAGGATGACGACGACGCGTTCCGATTCTGGAAGAAGACCGCGGGCCTTCCGGACGAGCGCATCCAGCGCCTCGACATGGACACCAACTACTGGTCGACAGGGCTGCCAGGGCCGGCAGGACCATGCTCGGAGATCTTTTTCGACCGCGGTCCGGAGTACGGCGGCCCGGGTGGGCCCGCGACGGACGACCCGCGCTATCTGGAGATTTGGAATCTGGTCTTCATGCAGTTCCTGCGTGGTGAGGGAACCGGAAAGTACGACTTCGAAATTCTCGGCGAATTGCCGAAGAAGAACATTGACACCGGGATGGGTCTCGAGCGGGTCGCCTTCCTGAAGCAGGGTGTCGAAAACCTCTATGAGATCGATCAGGTGCGCCCGGTCCTTGATCGTGCGGCCGAACTTTCCGGTAAGCGCTACGGCGCAGATCACGACAACGACGTTCGGATGCGGGTGGTTGCTGATCACGTTCGGTCATCGCTCATGCTCATGGCCGACGGTGTAACTCCGTCGAACGAGGGACGCGGCTACATTCTGCGCCGCCTGATGCGCCGCAGTGTTCGCGCTATGAGGTTGCTCGGCGTTGACGACGCGACGTTCACAGAACTTTTCCCGGCGTCCCGCGACGCCATGAAAGCCGCCTACCCGGAAGTCGAATCCGGCTACGACAGGATCTCGCGGCTCGCCTACGGCGAAGAGGAGACCTTCCTTGGCACTCTTGCCAGTGGTACAACCATCCTCGATGTCGCAGTAGACACGGTGCGTAAGGGCGGTGGAAACCAACTTGCCGGCGATGTCGCATTCCAATTGCACGACACGTTTGGTTTCCCCATCGACCTGACCGTGGAAATGGCGGAAGAGGCCGGCCTGACGGTTGACCAGGAAGCCTTCCGCACGCTCATGGCGGAACAGCGGAACCGTGCGAAAGCGGATGCCAGGGCGAAGAAAACTCTGCTTGCTGACCTCTCGGTGTACAGCGCATTCCGCGCGGCAGGTGAAACGGTGTTTACCGGGTACGAGTTCCTGGACACCGACAGTACGGTGCTCGGCATCATCGTCGGTGGCGAATCAGTCACGAATGCCAAGGCGGGCGAAATCGCGGATGTCATTTTGGCTGAGACGTCGCTGTATCCGGAGTCTGGCGGCCAGGAGGCGGATGCTGGCCGTATTGTCGGGTCCGGGTTCGAACTGGACGTTCTCGATGTCCAGCGGCCGGTCAAGGGGCTCATCAGCCACAAAGTCGAGGTGTTGAGCGGCGAGGTTGGCGTCGGAGACCCGGCTCGCAGCGTTGTCGACCCAAACTGGCGCCGCGGCGCAACTCAGGCTCACTCGGCAACGCACCTCATTCACGCGGCACTGCGCGAGGTGCTTGGCCCTCAGGCGCACCAGGCCGGCTCCTACAACAAGGCCGGCTACATGCGTCTGGACTTCAACTGGAATCAGGCGCTTTCCCCGCAAACCCGATCCGAGATCGAGGAGCGCGCGAACAGTGCCATTCGCGACAACCTTGAGGTGGTGACGCGGGTCATGCCGCTCACCGAGGCTCGTGAGCTTGGCGCTATGGCACTTTTCGGTGAAAAGTACGGCGACACGGTTCGGGTTGTCGACATTGGTGGTCCGTGGTCCAGAGAGTTGTGCGCCGGCACCCACGTTTCGGCAAGTGCCGAAATTGGGTTGATCAACCTGGTCAGCGAATCGTCGGTCGGTTCCGCGAACCGCAGAATCGAGTCACTGGTCGGGCTTGAAGCGTTCCGCGACCTTGCCACAGAGCGCGCGATCGTTTCCCAGCTCAGCGCCAACCTGAAAACGCCGCGTGAGCAACTCCCAGAGCGCATCGCCGACCTTCTGGCGAATCTCAAGGCGGCCGAAAAGAAGATTGCCCAGTTCAAGGCTGCAGCATTGAACGAGCTTGTGCCCTCGCTTGTCGAATCCGCGACACGCTCCGGCGGGCTGGTCCGCGTGATTGCGAACGTCGGAGAAGTTGGGTCAACTGACGAGCTTCGGGCGTTGGTGACGACAGTGCGTGCCAGACTCGGCAGTGAAGCGAGCGTTGTGGCGCTTGCTGCGGACTCTGCAGGGAAGCCTGCCGTCATCGTTGCAACCTCCGAGGCTGCACGAGGATCCGGTGTTCGTGCTGGCGTTCTTGCGAAAACCGCCTCAGCGATTCTCGGCGGCGGCGGCGGCGGCAAAGACGACCTGGCCCAGGGTGGTGGCACCAATATCGGAGCAATTGGCGCCGCCTTGGACGCGATAACCGAAGCGCTGCGAGCGTGAGCGATGGGTCCGATCTTCGACCGGGCGTTCGCCCCGGCGTCCGCGTCGGGGTGGATGTGGGGAAGGTGCGGATCGGTGTCGCACGGTGCGACCCGCACGCTGTACTCGCAACTCCCGTTGCAACGCTGAAACGCGGTGACGGCGACATCGCAGAATTGGGTCGATTGGCGGGAGAGTTGGGGGCGATGGAATTCGTCGTTGGTCTGCCGCTTTCGCTCTCCGGGGAGGACACGGCCTCAACGGGAGACGCGCGCGAATTCGCGCAACGGTTGGCGGCCGCGACCGAAATCTCTGTGCGACTCGTCGATGAACGGCTCTCCACGGTGAGCGCGCAGCGCGTGTTGCACACCTCAGGTCGGAACAGCCGACAGTCACGTCCAGTGGTCGATCAGGTCGCCGCAACTATAATTTTGCAGCATGCCATCGATGGGGAACGCGCCTTGGGCGTTCCTTCCGGAACTGTGGTAGCCGCCGACGGAACACGAGATGCATCATGAGCGACGAGTCACCGAACGGCGTGAACGGCGCAGGGGCGCCGCAGTCTCGCCGCGAAGCTCGCGAAAGCCGTCAGGGGACGCAGAGCGCTCAGACTGCTCCGTCACGACGCAAGCGCAAGCGCCGGCGCTGGATTGGCTGGCTGATAGCGGTCGTAACACTGATCGCCGTTCTCGGTGGTTCCGCCGGATTTGTCTGGGCCAACTATGAACCCCAGGTGCGCAAAATGATGGGCTGGGAGTTACCGATCGACTATACGGGCGACGGGACCGGAACAGTCGTTGTGACAATCACGAACGGCCAGATCGGTTCCGACGTCGCCGCCACCCTGCACAAGGCCGGAGTCACCATGACGACCCAGGCTTTCTACAAGCTCCTTCTCACTCGACCAGAGGTGCAGTTCCACCCTGGAAGCTACCAACTCAAGAAGAAGATGAGCGCGCAGGCGGCACTTGATGCCCTGCTGGATCCCGCAAACAAAGTGCAGACTCGGATCGGGTTTCCTGAGGGAAGCACCGTTGCGACCGTCCTCGCAAAGCTCGCAGACCTGAGCGAGTCGACGGGTATCGAACTGCCGGCATTGAAGGCGGCCGCCGCTGATGTCGCCAGTTTCGGGTTGCCGCAGGGCGCGAAAAGCCTTGAGGGATACCTGTTCCCGGCAACCTACTCGCTGGACCCGGGGATGAACGCTCACGACATCCTGCAAACCATGGTGAACGAGATGTCAAAGCGGCTGGATACGGCTGGCGTTGAGGCGAAGGATCGCAACAAGGTTCTCACTATCGCTTCGCTCATCCAGCGAGAAGCGGGAAGCAACCCGGACGACTTCTACAAGGTGTCCCGGGTGATCCAGAATCGTCTGGCCAAGGGCATGCTGCTTCAGTTCGATTCAACAGCGCACTACGGCTACGAGTGGAAGCATGGTGCACGGCCGGAGGGCGGCGTGTTCAGCACGAGTGCCGAGCTGAAGGACGACAACCCGTACAACACTTACGTGCACACCGGACTGCCGGTCGGGCCTATCGGCGCGCCAGGACAGCTCGCGATCGATGCCGCGCTTAATCCGGTCGCCGGAACGTGGTTGTACTTTGTCACGGTGAATCTCGACACCGGGGAGACGAAGTTTACTTCGACACTGGCCGACCACAATGCCGCGGTTAAGCAGCTTCAAGATTGGTGCAAGACTTCGAAAAGCAAGAACTGTGGCTAAGGTGCAGCGACGGCTTGCCGTCCTCGGCGACCCGATCGCCCACTCCAAGTCACCGGAACTCCACCGAGCGGCATACACGGCACTGGGGCTCGAGTGGCGTTACGACGCCGTGCGGGTGGGGTCAGGGGAGTTGCCGGACTTTCTCGCGTCGACCGACGAGACCTGGGTGGGCCTGTCGCTCACCATGCCTCTCAAACGCGAGATACTCCCGTTGCTTTCCACCACCGACAGTGTTGCGGAGGTGGTCGGCGCAGCAAACACCGTGTTATTTTCCGGGGGGCAGCTGGCGGGATTCAACACCGACGTTTTTGGCATCACCGCGGCCCTGCGTGAGGCGGGAATTCCACAATTGGGCAGGGTGCGCATCCTCGGTTCTGGGGCAACAGCGGCGTCGGTGCTTGCTGCAGTTGCCGAAGTCGGGGCCGATGATGTTGCCGTGTCCGTGCGGTC
>JBDSZO010000266.1:0-2023 GCA_039925105.1 Terrimesophilobacter sp.
GAACACCGAGTAGCCGATCCAGTTGAACGACACGAAGTTCGCCTTCTCGCGTGCCGCCTCAACCGACCGGACGGTCGCTTCGAGGCTGCCGCGCTGGTCGTGGCCTTCCGCGTACTGCACCCCGCCCGGCTTGTACAGCGAGTTGGACTGGCTGACCGAGAGGAATGCCGCTGGTCGCCGCAGGATTGCAGCGAGGTCCAGCTTCTTCCAGTGGTTGGCGAGCTCCGGAATGGAGTCGACGTTCGTGGATCGGACGAGTGTGTCTGTGATGGTCATGGTGTCTCCCTTGAAGTGGTTGTTCGAAAGGCTAAGCAACCGATTCTGGAAACAAAGGAAAGTGTCGGATTGTGTCATCCGATCATGACGAAGTGTTTCGGAAAACTAAGCCGGACTATGACTCTCGCGCGATCAATGGGCCATCTTCTGAGCAACCAGTTGATAGCCTGACTGGCGATGACCACGACCCGTCCCAGCGAGCGCACCGGCGCCAACGTGCGTACCCGTCCCCCCAAGGCGACACACTTTCTTCCGCACGTGCAGGGTTTGCGTGCTATCGCCGTGATGCTCGTCGTGCTGTACCACGTGTGGCCGGGGCGCCTCACCGGTGGCTACATTGGTGTCGACATCTTCTTCGTCATCTCCGGATTCCTGATCACCGGCCAGCTGGCAAGGGAACTTGAGCGTACCGGACGCATTGCTCTGCCAAGCTTTTGGGCGAAGCGCGCCAGACGTCTGCTGCCGGCATCCATCACCGTGCTCATCTTCAGCTCGCTCGCCGTGCTGTTCATCCTCCCGTTATCGAGCCTCGTCGCGGAGGCCAGGGAGATTCTCGCCAGCACCTTCTACTTTGAGAACTGGCAACTCGCTGCCACCTCGGTCGACTACCTCGCCTCCCACGACGCCACCACGGTGCAGCACTACTGGTCGCTGTCGCTGGAGGAACAGTTCTACCTGGTGTGGCCGCTGCTGCTCCTTGGGGCAACCTGGCTGGGTGTGAAGTTCTTCGCTGGCAAGCGCTGGCTGCCCATGGTCGGACTTGTTGTTGTTGTCAGCGTTGCCTCGGTGATCGCCTCCATCCTGTACACGGCAAGCAACCCTGCAGAAGCGTATTTCGTCACCTGGACCCGGCTGTGGGAGTTCGGGGCGGGCGCAATTCTCGCGTTGCTTCCGAGACTGCGGCCGCTCGGCGCCTGGTGGCCAAACATCATCGGATACGCCGGATTGGCAATGATCCTCGGGGCAGGCTGGTTCTACGACCGCGACACCGCCTTTCCCGGTTACGCTGCAATCCTGCCGGTTCTTGGCACAGCGCTGGTCATCACCACCGACCGCGCGAAGCACTGGTGGGACATCGGTAGCGTCCTCGGCGGACGCCCGCAACGCTTCGTCGGTGATATCTCCTACTCGCTGTACCTGTGGCACTGGCCGCTCATCATCATCGCGCCGTTTATCCCAGGGTGGGGGCTCTCCGGTCTGAATCGTGTCGCGCTGGTCGTCGTCTGCTTCGTGCTTGCCTGGTTGACCAAAAAGTACATTGAGGATCCTGGTCGCACCTGGGCCTTCCTCACCACCCGCAAACCGCGTGTGACCTACCTGGGCGTGATCGCGCTCATGGCGGTCTCGAGCCTGTTCGTCGGCGTCGCGTGGATCGTGAATCATCCGCGGTACGAAGCTGCGGCGGCCGAGTTGCAGCAGATCCGCGACAACCCGCCCGACTGTTTCGGCGTGCAGGCCAGTGCGGACTGCCAGAATCCGAAGCTTGCCAACGCCATCATCCCCAGTCCTGGCTTCGGCAACGCGGATTCACCCGGCCACATCGACTGCTTTGTGCAACTCAACGAGTCGGCGGTGAAATCGTGCCACTTCGGCTCCACGGCGGCGGATGCGCCCCGCGTAGCGCTCATCGGCGACAGCCACGCCTACCAGTACATCGAAACGCTGATTTGGCTGGCCGAGAAGAACGGTTGGGCGTTGACCACCTACCTGAAGGGCGCCTGCCCGTGGACGGCCGCGCCAGTCAGCG
>JBDSZO010000267.1:0-16703 GCA_039925105.1 Terrimesophilobacter sp.
TTGTTGAAATTGCGATGATTCGCCCCGGCCCCATCCAGGGCGGCGCCGTGCACCCGTACGTTCGCCGAAAGCTGGGCAAGGAGAAGGTGACCTACGCGCATCCAAAGCTCATCGAACCGCTTGAGCGCACCCTCGGCATCCCGGTGTTCCAGGAGCAGCTCATGCAGGTGGCGATGGCGGTCGGAAACTGCACCGGTGAGGATGCCGACCTGTTGCGCCGCGCGATGGGGTCGAAGCGCGGCATCGAGCGCATCGAGAAGCTGCGCGACAAACTGTATGCGGGGATGGCCGAGAACGGCTTGACCGGGGATGCCGCAGACGACATTTACCGGAAGATCCAGGCGTTCGCGAACTTCGGGTTCGCCGAAAGCCACTCGCTGAGTTTTGGCCTGCTGGTGTATGCGAGCTCGTGGCTTAAACTGCACTATCCGGCCGCGTTTCTCGCGTCACTCCTGCGCGCCCAGCCGATGGGCTTCTACTCCCCCGCGTCGCTTGCCGCGGATGCCACAAGACACGGTGTCGAGGTGCGCAGACCCAACCTGTTGCTTTCCGGTGTCGAGGCTGGGTTGGAACCGCTCGGGGCGCCAACAGAATCCCCTCGCGATGCCTGTTTGGCTTTCGAGCAGCCTCCAGTGCCCGGCTTAGACCGTTCAGCACCGTTCAGCACCGACGACCACCGAAGGGATGCCAGCGTCGTCGTTCGACTTGGGCTGGCCGAGGTGAAGGGCATCGGAACGGATCTCGCAGAACGCATCGTTGCCGAACGTGAGCGTGCTGGCCCCTATCTGGATCTTCCCGACCTGGTGCACCGGGTGGGCCTTTCAACTTCGCAGCTTGAGGCCCTCGCTACCGCCGACGCGTTCGAGTGTTTCGGTCTCACCATGCGCGAGGCGTTGTGGATTGCCGGTTCGGCCGCACAGAACCGTTCAGAGTTTCTGGCTGGGTCGCATCTGGTGGTGCAGCCTCCGCTGTTCCGACTGCCAGGCGCAGCCGAAACCCTTGTTGCCGACCTGTGGGCCACGGGGATCTCGCCGAACGATCATCCGCTCCGGCACACCAGGGAGCTGCTGGATGAGCGGGGTGCACTGTCGGCGTCCGCGCTCGCCACAGCAGAATCGGGTCGCCGCATCGAGGTTGCCGGGATCGTCACCCACCGGCAGCGCCCGTCGACGGCGAGTGGAATCACCTTCATGAACCTGGAGGACGAGACCGGCCTGGTGAATGTGATTTGCAGTGTCGGCGTCTGGAAACGCTACCGCAGGACCGCCAGGGAATCTCCGGCGCTGATCATCCGCGGGATTCTTGAGCGCTCAGCTGAGGGTGTGACGAATGTGCTGGCCGACCGGATGGAGCCGCTGGCTGTCGTCGCGCGCTCATCCTCAAGAGACTTCCGCTAACGGGGTATCGTGAACTGCCGCACAGGACTACGCTCTGCATATGTTCGACGATGAATTCGTCAGACGAGCGCGTGCGGCTGACATTCTCCTCATTATTGCTGCGGTAGCCTTGCCCCTCGCCAGCGTCGTTGAATTCGCACCAGGAGAGATACGCGGGGACGGTGACAACCCTGCCGACAGCATCGAATATCTCCGCGTCGCGTCACGATTTTACGGATACTCGGGTGGCGCATTCATCATCGGAGGTGGCGCGCTCGCAACCGGTGTGATCGGGACCGCGATGGTCGTGCGCCGTGGAAAACTGTCCCTTCCCTACGCTTCAGCGTCGGCTTTTGGTGTCATCGCGGGCGCATTTCTTGTACTCAACGGGGCGATGCGCGTGCAGACAACAGGAACAGTCCTATACATCGCCGAACTTGACAAGAGTTGGGGCGAGTCAGCCTATCTGACTGTTCAGCTGGCAGGCACACAGGGGGCGCTCTCAGCGGCGGTGATGGCCCTCGCCTCATGGCTGCTCGCCACCGCAATCCTCGCGTGGCGTCGCCGGGCACGATTGCTCTCTATTATCGGGATTTTGCCGTTCGCGCTGTTGCTCCTCTACATCAGCGACCTTGTTGGAGTTGCCCCCGAATTGTCGGACGCCGCGTTCCTGGTATATATCAGCGCAATTGTCATTGGGCTGCCTGCGGGATGCGCTCTCGCCGGCGTGGGACTTCTGTTCCGACACACTCGCGAACGACTTGCCGCGGCCCCCAACTGATTTCCTGTTCCCGGACGGTGATGCCTGCGAGCTGTCGTCACGCGTTACGGAACGCTACGGAACGCGCGGTGCGCGGCCGCAGCAAGCAGGAGAGCACTCGCCGTGATGCCGGCGACGCCTCCGAGGTACGCCACAGGCCAGGTGGACGCGGTCGGAACCTGCCGTAGTGCCGACATGGTCAGGACGACTACCGCGAATACGGTACTGGGCACCGCACACCACCACAGTGCGTGCCGCCAGACACGTCCGGCTCGAACTGGCGGGCCAGAGCGAAACCAGCTCAACACGACACCGGCAAGAGCGCCGCAAAACGCGACGATGAGCAGCGCGGCGATCACGTCACTCGGTCTGTGCCATTGGTTGGCCAGCGTTGCGCTTCCCACCAGGACGCTGAACAGTGCCCCAGCAGCTGCGACGACGACACGCATCCGGGGGCTTGAAACAAGGAACACGACCATCGCTGACGATGCCGCGAGTGTGGTGTGGCCTGACGGGAGGGAATTGAACGCATACCCGGGCACGTCCAGGTTCGGGCGATCCAGAAAAATGTATTTCAGCAATTGGGTGAGGACGTTCGCAAGCACTGCAGCGGAGACCGCTACCGTCAGGACCACCCAATTGTGTCGCACTACGGTCACCGCGATTGTGATGACGAGTGCAACGACGACGCCGGCGATCGGCAGGGCGTCAAGCAGGCTCAGCGTGACGGGTGCAACAGTGCGTTGACCGAGTCGGGCACCCAAAAACGCCCGTTGGTCAAGAATCTGACCGGCTCTGGTCGTCACGAAAAAGAGATACACCCCCGCGAAGGTGAGTGCAAGAGTGAGCGCCGATCCGAGGAACAGCACTGTGCGGCGTGGTGCGACGTTTTTCATAGCTGATCAACACTGCCACATCAACCGTGGTGATTCGTGATGAAAGCCCGCGAGATTCCCTACTCGGCGCGAGTCTTCAGATCTCCAAGCAGGCCGGGTGCGGCCTTGCCAAGCATGGCTCGCAAAGGGGTGCGTCCGACGCCACCCAGAAGGCCCTTGGTTTTGGCTTGGACTGTGAGCGAGACTTCGGCACTGTCCGCGTCCGCGCCTGGCCGCACCGACCAGGTGGAACTCAGCGACTCGACGAAGAACGGTTGCTTTTGCGCGACGACCGAGCAACTCAGCGTCCGCCGCTCAGCATCGTAGGCGGTGATCCGCTCATCGGTCGTGCCCATGCCGTCGACGTCGCAAACACGCCCGCCGTGTGGACTGCCGTTCACTCCAGTGGGGGTCTCGGGGTTCGCCACGAAGGCGTTCACGCCACCGGCACACGCCGAGATCTCGAGGAAGTCGTCGGAGAGGATGCTCCAGGTCTTCTCTGGCGGGGCCGCGACAGTGTCGGTCGCGGTGACGGCGACGAGGCGCCTGTCGGTCTGGGTCGTTATGGTGCGGGTTGCCATGGCGGTACTCATGGTGCGATGCCCTTTCGGTTGGTACCCGTCGACCCAGAATTTTCGGATGCGATCGAGCGGTGATCTGCGACGTCGCCTTCGACAGCTATCGCATTGGGGAGTGATGAAAGAAGCGTTGCGATGGTCCCCTCGACCGTGTCGTGCACGATCGCTGCAGGGATTCTGGAGCGGATCATCACAAAGAGGCCGAGCGTGGTTGCGGTGAGTGAGCGTGCCTGATGCTCCAGCGCCCGCGCGGTAGCCGCGTCGTGGTCGGTCCCCAACGCCGCGGTCAGTGGCTTGCTGTACGCGGCCTGCAGGCGGTCGACGTAGCGGGTGAGCGCGTCCTCACTGCGGCGAGGGTCTGGGGCGAATTCGATCGCCGAATTGGTGATGAGGCAGCCGGGCGCGGTGCCCGAGTCGGCAAAGCTCGCGAAATCACGCAGGACCTGCAGCACAGTGTCAATGCTGGCATCTGGCCGCTCGAGCGCCCCGATGAACAGTGGCACCTTCTGCGACTCGTACCTTTCAAGGGCCTGCGCATACAGGCCCTCCTTGTCGCCGAATTCACTGAAGACGGTGGCAACGTTAACACCCATCGTTTCCGCGAGGCGGCGCACCGACGCGTCGTGGTATCCGAGCTCCCAGAACAGGCAAAGGGCGCGCTCAAGCACATCGTTGCGTTGAAAGAGTTTGGGTCGGCCCATCCCCCAAGGATACCTAATCGACCGCTTAGGAACTAGTTCTGATCATTCAGCGCTAGCGTATGCCGGAGGATACATAGAGCATCGGCCCATCGGACTCGTCGAACAAGTCAGCTGGCAGTTGATTACGCGTGAGTTGATCAACCGTTAACCCGTCCAACGCGCCAACCTGATACTCGCTTTGGGGCACACTTTTGTCGGAGTTGTAGAAGCTGTGCTCTTTGCCCGGAATGGTGTTGCCGGAGTCGTCCGACACGTAGCCACTCGCAGTGAGTACCGCCGCGAGTGCCTTGTAGTTTGTGCTATCGCTGGCGGGTATGAGGGCGTGCGCAAATTTCTGGTCGGCACTGACATAACACCCGGTGTCCAAGACGGTTTTCGAAAGACCCTGGACGCCGATGATCGTCAAAGGATCGACCGCGATATAGGTGCGGTTGACACCCTGCGATTTGGCTTGAGCGTCGAGACTTTTTGCCACTGCGTCGCACTGAAGCCCTGCTGGTGAATCCGACGCTGCGGTTGGCTCCCCACTTACCTGACCCGTGTCAGGTTTTCCACCCAAACCTGCGGACGTACAACCAACAAGTGCCACCAAAAGAACGGGGAGGACAACAAACTGTCGAAATCCAGAACGCGCTCGCATGGTTAGCACCTGGGGTCCGCCTTCGTCTCGGGTGTGCAGAGGCTAGCAGTCCTGTGAGCAACATTCAATAGCCCAGTATTGCTTCCCTGCCAGGGAAGCACGCACCGTCGCGAAGTTACTCGCTGAGTCGCCCACCACGGCGTCTGCGGGACTTGGCTCCACTGATCATGAGCAGCACGACGCCGCCGCCAATGAGTGTCACTGCGCCAAAGATGTACGGGGCTGCATTCACTCCGGTTTCTGCCAGCTTCGGACGCTCCGGAGTAACGACCGGAGACGGCGACGGCGACGGCGAGGACGACGTCTTCGTGCCGCCGGGCTGGATGGTGCCCGCGCAGGCAGCTGGGACGGTGATGGTGTTGGTGTCAAGGGTCACGGCACCGTTGTAGGCGAGAAGACGTCCGTTGACAGTCGCCCCCGTTTTCGCAGAAATCGACGTGAGTGCCATGACGGTGCCAACCATGGATGAGCTGGTGCCCAGCGTGGCAGAACTCGTTACCTGCCAGAACACGTTGCACGGGTTCACTCCCGGCTCCAGCACTATCTGGCTGCCCGCCGAGGTGATGAGTGTACTACTGGCCTGGAATATCCACACCGAACTCGCGTCACCGCTCAGGGTGAGTGTTCCGGAGTTAGTGATCGCGTCGCCTTTGTATAAGCCCCCTACGAGGACCTGACCGGCAAGGTCGCCGACCGCGATTGGTGCCGGTAATGTCGTATTTGCGGCATCCGTGTATGCAGTGTTCAGTGCCGCCCTCGCGGCAATTGCAGGCCCGTCATTGATATGAATGTTTCCCGTGGCCATGACGCCGGCAGGAAAGCCGGTGACGGATGTTCCCGAAGTGAGCCCGAGGTCGCCGCTTATGATGCTCGGCCCGGTATTGGTGACGGTGGTGTGAGCGACAACGGCGAAGCTCTGTGCCGCACCGAGGCCGACGGCTGTTGGGTCAGCATTAGCTTGGCTTGTGCCAGCCAAACTAATGGCGAAGCCGAGGGCAACCGCCAGCGAGGAGAAGGCAAATTTTCGTCCGACACCGGTTCCGGCGCGCATTGATGTTTTTTCCACAGCTTGTCCCGATTCTCTTACATTGAGAGACAAGCGCGTAGCGCACCCCAGAAGGGGATACCTAACCCGGCTCAGAACGATCATTCTACCACTAAAAGCTTCGCGATTCTGGCAGAAATGGTGGGCGATACTGGGATCGAACCAGCGCAACCGCGAGCAAGCGGTCGCGAAAACAGTACCGTGGTGGGCGATACTGGGATCGAACCAGTGACCTCTTCCGTGTCAGGGAAGCGCGCTACCGCTGCGCCAATCGCCCAGGCTGTCACACCTGGAGGTGGAGACGGGATTCGAACCCGTGTGGACGGCTTTGCAGGCCGCTGCCTATCCTCTCGGCCACTCCACCATTCACGGGAAACGACAGCGAGGCTGACACTTCCCACTCGAGCGGATGACGAGATTCGAACTCGCGACCCCAACCTTGGCAAGGTTGTGCGCTACCACTGCGCCACATCCGCATTCGACACGCGTTTCTGCGTGCCTAGTGACTCTAGCCGATGCCTATGACACATGACAATTCTCACGCCGCGTGTGGCAGAACCTGCGACAAAAGCTGTGGCAAGATTGTCAGGTCAGCCTGACTGGCATGGGCGATTGGCGCAGTTGGTAGCGCGCTTCCTTCACACGGAAGAGGTCATCGGTTCGAGTCCGGTATCGCCCACCGCAAGCCGATTCTCAGTTCAACGCGGCTCGACAACCTCGGGCGACGGGTTGTGCGGAACATATCGTTTCCAGAATTCAAAATACTTTCGTGCCCCAATGGTGATCGAAGCAATGAGGTAGACGCCGCCGAGCAGTGCACCCACCGTGACAATGACCGCAAGATGGGCGCCCCAGATCGCGGCAATCCCTGCGACGAAGAGGCCAACAAGCGCGGCATTGACCGCGGCGATGAACACCATAGTGCTTCCGGCCACGTGGCTAAAGGAGCGGCGGTGTGCGAGGAAGTCATACGTCTGTTGCGAGCCCATAAGGTCATCGTGCACGCTCGCCATGAGGTAGGGACCGATCCCGGGATCGATCTGGGTGTAGGCAGCACGCAGTCGGTTCATCGCGAGCACGTACATGAGGTCCTCCATCGACACGCTGCGCACTCGGAACTCCGTGAGCACGCCGATCAGGATGACAAACCCAAGTACGACGACCGCAAACACCAGAAATGCATCAGAAAATTTTGTCGCCTGGCCGACGAGCGCGAGACTGACAAGCCCTGCCGACACGATCGTGAGAAAAATCGCGATGCGTGTCAAGACTTCGTTTTGAGTCGTCGTGCGCGATGCCAAGAGACTCCAGTGCTCTGTGGCGAGCAACTGGGCGCGAACGGATGGCGTCACAGGTGTTTCACCAGCCGCGCTCGACCCAATCGTGGGCATGCAGATATTGTCCTCCATTCGGTGCCTGGGAAATAGGGCCGAAAGTTGGTGGGTTACCTGCCAGCACCTGCCCTTCTAAGAACGCGCCGCAGCGGAAGCAGTAGCGCCACAGAGACCGCGCCAGAATAGACCAGCGCGACCCCACAGACCATCGCCTGGCGAAGGAAAAGCATTGGTTGCCCCGAATACACGAATCCGGGACCGATCGCGAAAATGCCCAAAAACAGCAACCCGGTCATACCACCGATAAGAAGTGGTGTTGCCAGCCTCCACGCGGCCGAAACACCCCGAAACGCCACCTCGGCCACCGAACCGACAAGCAATCCGAGAAGTAGTGCGGAAACTGTCTCCAAATACGCACACGCGGCCACGGATGCCGCAGCACCCGCCAGCACGCCGGCGGCGAGCCCCTCCCGCGTGTTCACACCCTTCATGACCCGTTCGATCCCGGCCGCCGCAAGCAGTGCAACAGCCGGAGTCATTACCGCATTGAGCGCGATCGCCGGGGTCAGGTCGTCGATCCGCAACTCGAACCCCACGACGGCCCCCACAATGGCGACCGCGAGAAGCATCGCCCCGCGCAACGCCAATTGCCTTTCGGCTGACGCGCGGTTCCCGCTCAACAACGCGAGCACCAGAGCAAACGCGCCACCGCCAATCGTGAACGGTATGGCCCCACCAAAGTCCAACGCGCCTACAACGTCATACAGCCAGGTCCCGTTGCCACCGAACACAATCAACGACAACGGGAGAAAGATCAACACAGAAAAGCCGGCGGCGAGTGCCATCCTCAGTCGGATGGGCGTGATCCGCTCGCTGAGCGCTACTGCGACACCAGTGCCGAGCACAATCCCGCAGGCCGCGATGAGAACAGCAAAGCCGGCAATCAACACCTCTGTAACGACACACACAGTCGTAATGACCGCCCACAGGAGCACCAGCGCAACCACCGTCGATACGTTGGCTCGCCACCGGCCACCGGCATAAAGGAGAAAGCCAGGCACCCCTGCGAGTGTCACAAGACCACACACAACAACGAGGATCGGGTCGGCCACACACCATGGTTACCACGTCCGACCCCCGTTGCGATAGCTGGGGGTTAGGCATCCTCAAGCGAATAACCGAGTTCCCCGTGCATCACCGTGTCGATTCCGGCAAGCTCGTCCTCGTTCGCAACCCGGAAACCGATCGTCTTGTGGATCGCCAAACCGACGACATAGGCCACAACGAACGAATACACCAGAACGCCGCTGGCCGCCACAACCTGCATGACGAGCTGCATGGCGTTCCCGCCGACAAACAGGCCAGTACCTGTTGCGAAGAGGCCGAGATAGAGAGTTCCGATAAGCCCGCCAACCATGTGAATGCCAACGACATCGAGCGAATCATCGAACCCAAACCGGAACTTGAGCTCCACTGCCAAAGCGCAAACCGCGCCAGCGAGGAGCCCGAGAAGTAGTCCCCAGCCGGGCGTCAGGTTTGCACAGGACGGGGTGATCGCCACGAGGCCGGCCACCGCGCCTGAACTTGCGCCAACCGACGTCGCCTTGCCGTCTTTGACCCTCTCAACGAGCAACCATCCAAGAATCCCAGCAGCGGTCGCCCCCAGGGTATTGACCGCAATCAAGCCCGCATTGGCAAGACCGTTCAGATATTCGGCCCCAACGTTGAATCCAAACCAACCGAACCACAGAATCGCAGCGCCGAGAAGCACGAGCGGAACATTGTGCGGCTTGTTGTGTGACCCCTTGCCGAAGTTCGCCCGCTTCCCCAGCACGAGCGCCAACGCCAGTGCCGCGGCTCCCGCGTTGATGTGCACGGCCGTTCCGCCCGCATAGTCGATGACCGAATAGTCAAGCCCAAAGGTTGCGCCGAGATTCATGATCCAGCCGCCACCCCACACCCAGGCCGCAACCGGAAAGTAGACGAGAGTTGCCCACACGCCTGCAAAGATCAGCCAGGAACCAAACTTCGCGCGGTCGGCAATCGCCCCAGAAATGAGTGCAACGGTGATGATGGCAAACGTTGCGCCGAAAAGTGCCCCAACGAGTGTTTCGTTGTCTGCCGCACCAAGTGCGAAATCAGCGAACGGGCTGCCCGAAAAGTCCAGGGGCGAATTTACCCTCGACATGCTAAAGCCGTAAAGGATCCACAGCACGCTGATCAGCCCGAGTGCGCCAAAACTCATCATCATCATGCTGACGACACTTTTTGCTTTCACCAGACCGCCGTAGAAGAACGCGACGCCGGGCGTCATGAGAAGTACAAGCGCTGAAGCGGTGATCGCCCAGGCTAGTTCGCCAGTGTCCATGGTGCTCCCTCGGTTTGATGCTGTCTGCGGTCATTGCCTGATGGACAGCATGACCTGACGAGGTTTCAGAGGAGGTGCCGAAAGCGTTTCGAGCGTGTTACACGCGGTCGCCGGCGGTAAACATCAGGTTTCGCGGTAGGCCGGTCAGCGCAAAAGGCTACGGACTCAGGCGACCGCGTCAGTGGTGAGCGAAATCAGCCTCGACATGGCGCGAAGGTACTTTTTGCGATAGCCGCCGGCGAGCATATCGTCAGCGAAGATCTGGTCGATTGGTACCCCGGTGGCGAAAACCGTGACCTGCGCGTCGTACAGCCGGTCCACGAACGCGACAATGCGCAACGCGTCGGTTTGGCTGGAGAGCACAGCAACATTCAGGATCCCGACTGCCGCGAGACCAGCAACCAGCTTCGTGTAGCGCGACGGATGGACAGTCGAAAGCAGGCGCACTATCGCACCGAACTCATCGACCGTCACGGCTCCGCCGATATTGGCGAGCTCATCGCGAAGCTCAGATTCCGTCACGGTTCTGGCATGACCATCGATGGCGCGCCGACGATAGTCGAGCCCATCGATTCGAATGGTCCGGAACTTGGCTGCGAGCGAATCAATCTCGCGCAAAAAATCGACAGCGGCGAACCGCCCATCGCCCAACGCGTTCGGTGGCGTGTTCGAGGTTGCAGCGATCCGCGTTCCGGATGCGGCAAGTTCGTTCAGCAGGCGCGACATGAGCCGCGTATCCCCCGGGTCATCAAGCTCAAATTCGTCGATGCAAATCAGGCTCGCACCGCGCAGCAATTTGACCGTCGCGGCGTAACCAAGAGCTCCGACCAGTGCGGTGTACTCAATGAAAGTTCCAAAATATTTGCGCCCGGGTGCAAGCCGCCACAGCGCGGCGAGCAGGTGAGTCTTGCCAACGCCGAATCCGCCATCGAGGTAAATGCCGGGAGGGACATCCGGGCCACGACGTCGGGAGAAAAACCGCGACGGGCTCGGCAGCGACGCCGTCGCGAACTCACAAACCGCGTCCACCGCTGCAGCCTGCGACGGATAGGCCGCATCCGGGCGAAACGAGTCGACGGTCGCCGCCAGGAACTGCCGTGGTGGTACGAGGTGGTCGATGATCTCGGTACCGGTCAGCGTCGTACGCCTGTCGGTGAGGCTATCAAATCCGCGCGTCTGGTCGTCGGCACTCAGGTTGTCGGCACTCAGGTTGTCGGCACTCAGGTTGTCGGCACTCTGGGCCTCGGCGGACCGACCAGGGGGAACCATGCACACCTTCGCTAAGACTGACCTGGGAGACGGCGTCCCGGGCGGAACGTTTCGATTTTGGCGCCACCCGGACACTACGCAAAAGCGCTGCGCGCTGATTCGGCGTAGATTTGAGGGGCTAAGCGATTCAAGAATAACGTGATCGCGAGCCCACCCCTCACTACCCACTGGAGGTCCTGCATGGCCATCGAGGTCGACAACTCCCCACAATTCGCTGACTTCGCCCATCCAGAACGCCTGGTCAGCACAGAATGGCTCGCACAAAACCTCGGAAAACCTGGCCTCGTGGTTGTCGAATCCGACGAAGATGTGTTGCTGTACGAGACCGGCCACATACCCGGTGCAGTCAAAATCGACTGGCACACCGATCTCAACGACCCAGTACAGCGCGATTTCGTTGGCGGCGAGGACTTCGCCAGACTGTTGGGGTCCAAAGGGATCAGCCGCGACAGCACGGTGGTGTTGTACGGAGATAAGAGCAACTGGTGGGCTGCCTACGCACTGTGGATCTTCACACTTTTCGGGCACGAGGACGTGCGCCTCCTGGACGGCGGTCGTGCAAAGTGGCAGGCCGATGGTCACGAACTGACCACAGACGCCGTTACGTCAAGCCCGGTGGACTACCCGGTGATTGACCGTAATGACTCTGTAAACCGTGCCTTCCGAGACGACGTACTGGCCCACTTCGGCAAACCACTCATCGACGTGCGCTCGCCGGAGGAATACACCGGGGAACGCACCGAAATTCCCGGTTACCCCACCGAGGGTGCGCTGCGTGCAGGGCACATCCCCTCTGCCGCGTCCGTTCCTTGGGCCCGCGCCGCAGCCGAAGACTCTACTTTCAAGCCGCGAAGTGAACTTGAGGCGATCTATCACGGCGACGCTGGGCTTGCTTCTGGCGATGACGTGATCGCATACTGCCGCATCGGTGAACGGTCGAGCCACACCTGGTTTGTCCTTAAGCACCTTCTCGGCTTCGAGAACGTTCGCAACTATGACGGCTCCTGGACCGAATGGGGCAGCTCGGTGCGAGTGCCGATTGCTACCGGCTCCGACCCCGGTCCGGTGCCCGACGTCAAGTAGTTGTTAACCACATGACCGCACAGTTGCCGGACACTCTTGCTGAGATCCGCGACGAGTTTCTCGAACTCGAGTTGCGTGACCGGCTCACCCTGCTGTTGGAGTTCGCCAACGAACTTCCTGAGCTTCCTGAGCGCTTTTCCGACCATCCCGACCTGCTCGAGCGGGTCGAAGAATGCCAGGCACCGGTGTTTATCTTCGTTGAGGTCGATGCCGACAGCACGGTACACATGCACGCGACTGCCCCGAAGGAGGCGCCCACAACGCGGGGTTTCGCCTCAATTCTGGTTCAAGGGCTCACCGGCCTGTCGTCGGCCGAGGTTCTTGGTGTACCGGATGATTACCCGCAATCTCTCGGCCTCACTGCCGCAGTGAGTCCGCTTCGCATCCGCGGGATGAACGCGCTGCTGAGCCGGGCAAAACGTCAGGTCAGTGCGGTAGACGTCCCGTGAAGGTCACCCGGCTGTTGCCGGCCGAATCACCACAATTCACTCTCGACTTCGACAGCGCCGATTCCATGGCCCGCCTCGACGGCCTTTATGCGGTCTCGAAAGACGAATGGTTGCGCATCAATCTGGTGGCAAGCATCAACGGCAACGCCACCGGCGCCGACGGCACGTCCGCTTCACTGACCGTCGGCGCAGACCGACGCATTCTTGGGGCGATCCGCCGCAATGCCGACGTGGTTCTCGTCGGTGCGTCAAGCGTTCGACGAGAGGGCTACTTTCTCCCAAAAACGGCGCCGCTGGCGATCGTCACCAGCACGGGTGATCTTTCCGGACACCGGATTCCGACCGGCGTTGAATCTGGCCGCGTCATCGTCCTCTGCCCACCGACGGCGGTGGACAGGCTGGCCGAGACCTTTCCCACCTCGGTGACAATCATTCCGCTGCCAGGGCCGTCATTGCAGCCCCGTGACATTGCTGGCGCACTCAGGGATCGAGGATTGGCACGGATCGTCTGCGAAGGTGGTCCGCGTCTGGCTGCCCAACTCGTGAACGACGAAATCGTCGACGAATTGTGCCTGACCATGAGTCCGCAGTTGAACGGCGCAATGCGAGAGGTGTTGCCTGGGCTGGGAAAAACGAAGCAGACACGCCTCAGCCAGCTCCTTATCGACTCATCCGACGCACTCTACGGGCGTTGGACGATCCTGAACTGACATCGGTGCTGACCAGTCCGTCAAGCCAGGAGTTGACGGCAGAATTCCACCGCTGCTCGTCGTAATTCCACAATCGGGTGTGCGCGGCCGTCGTGAAAACCTCCAGCGTGACAATGTCCGGACGCTCGCGTGCCAACAGGCGAGACGCTGTCGACGGAATGTATTTGTCGTCATCGCTGTGCAGGATCAGAATTGGCACGCTCAACTCGCGAGCCCGCCGAACGAAATCGAGTCTGCCAAGGTTGATCGGCTCGCGTTGCCCGGTAATTGGCCGCGCCCACGCCGATCCGAGAAGCGCAAAGACAATGGCGCGAACAGGCCTAATCAGGCCCTTTTCCTTGCCTTGAAAGTCAAGCGCACGCTTCCAATCGACGACGGGAGAGTCCAGTGCGACCCCAACAATCAACCGCGAATGAGCGGATCGGGTCACAGTCTGCAATGCGGTCGCCCCACCCATCGACCATCCCATCAGAACGATCGATCGCGCGCCTCGGTTCTGTGCGTACTCGATCGCGGAGTCGACATCTTTCCATTCGGTGTCACCGAGGGCATAGAGTCCGTCAGGACTTTGCGGCGCCTCACCGTCGTTCCGATACGAAATGAGCAACGAGTTGTAGCCTGCCGCCCGAAAGACCCCGATTGCTCTCACGCACTCCGCGCGCACTACCGCTCGGCCGTGCACCATGATTACCCATTTGCCGGTCTGGCCTGGGGCCACGATCTGCCACGCCGGTGCTGGCCCGAGGTCTGTGGCGATTTGCACCTCGGAGTAGTCCTCTCCAGCATCGGACGGGTTCAGGTAAAACCAGGCGCCAAAACGCCCCCACACCCCCTGCGTCAATTCGCCAAGGTAAACGTCGAGGAGTTCGCGCGTCACCGTCCGCTCAGTCTCGGCAACGATCGTGCCAACGAGTGCATAGCCGGTCGCTTCGGTAAACCAGAAGCCGTAACGGCCGCCAACGGCAGAGTCTGCCGTTCGCGTGAACGTGACAAGGCCCTCATCGATATCGACCCGCAATACTTGCGTGGTCTCGGCCTTGCGGCTCGGTGGCGTGATGATGGTGCGGGCAGCAATACCTGAAATCAGACCGACTGCCGCGCCAATCCCAACAGTGAGAAGACCGATGGCTGCCGCAGCAATGGCTCGTCGACGTGGTCTCCGGACGGCGTGCCTGCGCAAAACTCTCACGGACGAACTTTAGTCTTTCCTCGTGCCTGCATCCGCGAACGATCCCGCGAACCCCGCCGTGTTCGATGCTGCCGTCGCGTCGATTCGGGCAGCAGGTTTGCGCGAAGAAATCTCCCTCAACGAGATAGCCGCACCAGGAAATCTGGCGCCGTACTCGCTCGCGCTGTCAGCCGACGTCACCCCAGCGCGGCACGCATCAGACAGTGATCTTGCCACCGGGCGCTTTATCGTACTTTGTGACCCCGCTATCCCGGATGCCTGGGGCGGAATATTTCGGGTGGTGTGTTACGCGCAAGCACCGCTGGAGACCGATATCGGTGTTGACCCTTTTCTCGCCGATGTCGCGTGGTCCTGGCTGGTCGATGCGCTCACGTCGCGCGGTGCGGCCTACACGGCACCCTCCGGAACCGCGACCAGGATCCTGTCAACCGGTTATGGCGAACTCGCCGACCAGGGCGATGGTGCGCAGATCGAGTTGCGCGCGTCCTGGACGCCGACCGGAACAGATCTGGGGTCACACGTTGAGGCGTGGGGCGACCTGCTCTGTATGCTGGCAGGTCTCCCGCCAACACCTGAAGGGGTCAGCCTTCTGGCTCCACGGCGTTCGGGTCTGTGATCAACGACAGCACAGTGATCAAAGACGGCACGGTGACCGATTCGGTACGATCAGTAATCATGGATGCCGTCGAGACTGACCAGTCGCCCGCACCAAAGCAAGCGCCACACGTATCTGTTGACGTGATCGACAACCGCAAAGACTATTTGACGGCGGTCGAAGCTATCGGCGCAGGCACCGGGGCGATAGCGATTGACGCAGAGCGCGCATCCGGATTCCGCTATTCGCAGCGTGCGTACCTGATTCAGGTTTTTCGGCGTGATGCAGGGGTCTTTCTGTTCGATCCGCCAGCGATCGGCCCGATGGATGAGCTGCAGTCTGCAGTAGGCGACACCGAATGGGTGCTGCACGCGGCGAGTCAGGACCTCGCCTGCCTTCGCGAAGTCGGACTCGACCCGGCAAAAATTTTCGACACCGAGCTTGGTGCACGACTTGCCGGCCTGCCACGCGTTGGTCTCGGATCGGTGGTGGAGGAACTGCTCGGTATCCATTTGGCTAAGGAACACTCCGCTGCCGACTGGTCAACCCGGCCGTTACCCCAATCCTGGTTGGTCTATGCCGCGCTGGACGTCGAACTCCTGGTCGATGTTCGCGATGCAGTGGCGGCGTTGCTTGCCTCACAGGGTAAATCGCAGATTGCGGCCGAGGAGTTTGAGGCAACGCTGGCCAAGGAAGTCAAACCCTCTAACCCGGAGGCCTGGCGAAGACTATCGACCCTGCACACGATTCGGCAGGCCCGAAATCTTGCTGTGGCAAAAGAGTTGTGGCTCGCGCGCGATGAGTATGCCCGCGAAATCGATACGGCACCGGGCCGGCTCCTTCCAGACAAGTCCATAGTCGCTGCAGCCAGGGTGCTGCCGGAGTCTCGCGCTGACCTCACGAAGCTTCGTGAATTTAATGGCCGGGCGAGTCGAAGTGAACTTCCACGATGGTGGGCAGCAATTGAAACGGGTATGGCGTGCGAGGATCTGCCACCGCTAAGGGTGCACAATGATTCCCTGCCTCCGCCGCGAGCCTGGGTGGATCGAAATCCAGAAGCAGATGCACGTTTGAAGGCTGCGCGCGCTGCAATGTCTTCGCTGTCCGACACCCTCGCCATTCCGGTTGAGAACCTGTTGACGCCCGAGTTGCTTCGACGACTGGCCTGGAGCCCGCCGGAGCCCCTCTCCTCTGAGTCAATTCGCGGCGCGCTAGCCAGTTCCGGGGCACGCCAGTGGCAGTTGGACGCCACAACTGAGCCGATTCTTGCCGCTTTTTTTGCTGCCCCGTTTGTCGACGTCGACCAAAGCGAGACTGACGCAGATCACACCGAGTCGTAGGAAGAATCAAAGGATTCTGCGCTCCAAAATCTGCCGATCTAGTATCGATAGAGACGAGATCAAGTCGGTTGATCTGAACGCCGGGAGGCACAGTGTCCGAGAAATCTGAAGTTGTTTTTGTGGATGGGGTTCGCACCCCGTTCGGCCGTGCCGGCGAAAAAGGTATGTACTGGCAGACGCGAGCGGATGACCTGATTGTCAAAGCCATGATTGGACTCCTGGAGCGAAACACGTCCGTGCCGCACGATCGCATCGATGATGTTGCGATTGCGGCGACGACGCAGACCGGCGACCAGGGGTTGACCATTGGCCGCTCGGCAGCGCTGCTCGCTGGCTTGCCGCGGTCTGTACCCGGCTACTCGATTGACCGGATGTGCGCTGGTGCGATGAC
>JBDSZO010000268.1:0-12548 GCA_039925105.1 Terrimesophilobacter sp.
CCATTGCGGTCGCGAATGTCGAGTCATGGTCAGGCAGCTGGGCCAGCTCCGCAAGCGTGAAGCCACTTGCGTTGGAGAAGCTGAAGCCGACGATCCCAACGATCGAAAGTACGGCGCCCGAGGTGCCGAGCGCTCCGCCGCGCGAGCGTAGCGACTGTGTCGAGCCGGCGAAGGCCGCGAGTACGATCATGAAGCCGATCGTCTCAAGCAGGGCCTCCAGCACGATCAGGCTCGGATTCTCCGCCATCTTGTTGAAGTCGGAGCGCATCGAGTCGCTTGGCCCGCTGAAATTGATGGCGACCGACAGCACGAGCACTGCCGGCCCAATGATCAGCCCAGCTACGACAATCCATCGCCGTACTGCGTCGGTTGGTGTCCAGTGCATGATTCCTCCTTGTTCGGCCGGCTCGTTGTCGGCGTGGAAACAGGCTCAGGCTAAGGCGGAGAGGGAACTGGGCGCGTCTGTCGGTCGGCCAGACGGTGTCGTTCAAACGACCACCCTGTCGTACACCCCAGGACGGACGCGCAGTGCGCGGCACAGGACTACCGTGGTGACATGGTTGGCGACCTGAGGCGTTGGTGGAGCGAACACTGGCGGAATGTGATCTTCGACGGTGCACCTCCGCTCGTCCTTCTCGCCCTCGGAGTCATCGACTCCCTCACCGGCGTTTTCACCGAGCCCATCGGGGAAGCGCCGGTCTTCACGTCGCTGATTCCCGGCGCCGTCGCCTGCCTTGCACTCCTTCTCAGGAGGTATCGCCCGCTCCTCACGATCGTGATCGTGCTCGTGGCACTCACCGTCCCACCGCTCATCCTGTCCGCGAGTCTCACCTACTGGGACGAGTTCATGGTGTGGGTGCTCGCTCTGTATTCGTGCGGCCGTCACGCGTCGCGCCCCATCGCGTTCGCCGGCCTCGGGTTGAGCGCGGCAGCCATGGCAATCCTGACATTCGAGTTCGCCCAGCTCCGAGAAGCGGGTGGAATTCTGTTCAACTCCGCGTTGCTGGTCGCAGGGTTCTCGATCGGCATGCTCGCGCGCAGTTGGGCGGGTTATCGCGAGCGCATAGTCCGCATCGCCGCTGATCGCGCCGTGGCTGAGGAAAGAGCGGGCCGTCGTGAGCGGGCCAGAATTGCGCGAGAACTCCATGACGTCATCGCACACACAATTACTGTGATCGTGATGCAGGCTGGTGGTGCACGCCTTGCATCGGCCACCAACCCCGCGATCGCCGCTGCGACGCTCACGCAAATCGAGGAACTCGGCCGCGCCTCCCTCGCCGAACTGCGAACCCTCCTGCCCCTGCTGCGAGACGGTAACGGCGACGAACCTGCTGCGACCGAGCCGACGCTGACAAAGGTGGTAGAACTCTGCGAACGGATGCGTGGTCTTGGCCTTCCGGTGAGGCTCCGGCTGGAGGGTGACACCGGAGGTGTCCCGAGTGGCATGCAACTGATTGCATACCGGGTCGTGCAGGAGGGGCTCACGAATGTCGTCCGCCACTCCGGCATGATCGACACCGAGGTGCGGATCATCCGCTGCAATGGACCGGACCGGCTCTCGATCGACGTCGAGAATCGGATCCCTGTTGGCGCATCCAGACAGGGAAACACGATCCCCGGTATCCTCGGAGCCGGGCGCGGACTCGCGGGGCTTGAGGAGCGGGTCCGATTGGTCGGGGGCGAGTTCAGCGTGGACACTCGACATGGCAGCAGCTTTCTTCTGCACGTCGAATTGCCAATAAGAATGGGTCAAACATGATTACCGTGGGGCTCGTCGACGACCAACCGTTGATCCGAGCTGGGCTTCGCATGATCCTCGAATCGCAGCCCGACTTGTCCGTGGCCGGCGAAGGTGAGGACGGCGCGCAGGCGGTGGATCTGGCGCGAGCTACGAAGCCTGACGTCATGCTCATCGACGTGCGGATGCCCGGAATCGGTGGAATCGAGGCAATCGCAGGTGTACTCTCGGTGAGCCCAGGAACCCGCATCGTCATCCTGACAACTTTCGACGTCGACAACTACGTCTACGACGCGCTGCGTGCGGGCGCAAGCGGGTTTTTGGTGAAGGATGTGTCTCCAGAGCAGCTCATTGCGGGAGTGCGGTCCGTCGTCAACGGCGATATGCTGATCGCCCCCAGCATCACGCGCCGGCTCGTTGAGGGTTATGTCCGTCGTGCACCGCCCAATCGCGACGGCAAAAATTTCGAGAGCCTCACCGAGCGGGAACGCGAGGTCCTCACAGAAATCGCGCATGGGCTGAGCAACGCGGAGATTGGAGCGCGGCTTCACGTCTCGGAGGGCACCGTGAAAACCCATGTAAGTCGACTGTTGGCAAAACTTGGCCTCCGAGATCGAGTTCAAGCGGTGATCGCCGCCTATGAGTTAGGGTTCGTTCAGCCCGGAATCGACGATCACAGACCCTGACCAAGTTCATTACGCTAGTGACCGAGCTCAAAAGATCAGGGCGGTGATGAGAAACAGTGACAAAACGTCTGCCCTGGGATTTGATCGTGAACTACGGCGCCGTCGGCGGCACAAGGTCCAAAGATCTGATGACCTACCCTCCGGCAGGATTCAGACCGTTCGAGCAACGCACCAGGATCGGCCACGGCGATGCCCGATGGAGCCACGCCTGGCACTCAACTCTCACCTGGGGCATTCAGCGAAACAGTGGCGTGAGAGTTGCCGTCGCCGAGTCTCCCGGTCACATTGCAGAAGGTACCTACCTGCCGGTGTCGTTTGACACTTCAGGTATCCCGATCGCGCCAGCGACGGGTGCAGAGGAAGCGGTGTACGACCCTTCCGGCAACGCGTTCATTTCGCCCGGGGACAGCGCGTTGTTAACCATCCCGTTCTGGTTTCTCCGTTTTCATGCACCGTGCCGCGTGATCTACGTGATCGATGAGCCGAAACGCAAAGGGTTCGCGTACGGGAGTCTCCCGGGGCATCCCGCGTGCGGAGAGGAAGCATTCGTTGTCAGCCAGACCGATGACGGATCGGTGTGGTTGACCGTACGAGCGTTTTCGCGCCCGTCCGGTGCTGGGTGGTGGGTGGTATATCCGCTGCTTAGGCTCGCCCAGACGATCCTCACCAGGCGGTATTTCCGCGCCCTCTCAGATCCGTTGGATTAGAGGATGCCTTCCGCACTTCCCCTTGCCGATCCGGCTCCGCCTGACGGGCACCTCCCAGCGTCGGTGGTCGATGGGGCCGACGCGCGTCATTTCGGGGTGTACGTGCACGTGCCGTTCTGCCGGGTGCGGTGCGGGTACTGCGATTTCAACACTTACACCTCGGACGAATTGCGCGGCGCAAAGCGCACAGACTACGCCCACCAGGCCATCGCTGAGCTCGAATTTGCGGGCAGCGTCATGGACTCCGCAGGGCTTCCCCAACGCCCGGCATCCACAGTGTTTTTCGGGGGTGGAACGCCGACCATCCTCCCGTCCTCGGATCTCGCCACCATGCTCAACGCAGTTCGCGACACCTGGGGAATATCCAAAGACGCTGAGATCACGACGGAAGCGAATCCGGACTCCGTCGACGCGCGGTACCTGCTCGACCTGAAAGAAGCCGGGTTTACCAGGGTGTCGTTCGGCATGCAGTCTGCGGTTCCGGCAGTTCTCGCAACGCTGGAGCGCACCCACGATCCCGAACGCGTTCCACTGGTCGTGAAGTGGGCGCGCGATGCCGGACTCGACGTCAGTCTGGATCTCATCTATGGGACGCCGGGGGAGACCGTGTCCGACTGGCAGCGGTCGCTTGAGCATGCCCTGGCGCAGGAGCCGGACCACATCAGCGCGTACGCCCTCATTGTCGAGGAAGGCACCAAGCTTGCCCGACAGATTCGTCGCGGCGAGGTTCCGAAACCCGATGATGACCTCGCGGCGGAACTGTACGAACTGGCCGATGCGGTCCTGAGGGATGGCGGCTTCGAATGGTACGAGGTGAGCAACTGGGCCCTTCGAGACGGCCGCGCTGCGGCCTCCTCAGGGCAAGCGCGAGATTTCCGTTCGCGGCACAACCTCGCCTACTGGACTGGCGGTGACTGGTGGGGGATTGGGCCGGGCGCGCACAGCCACATTGGCGGGGTGCGCTGGTGGAACGTGAAGCATCCGGCCGCATACGCTGACCGAATTACGGCGGCACTGTCACCGGCGGCTGGTCGCGAGAGCCTCGATGCTGAGACTCGCCACGTTGAGCTCATTCTTTTGGCGACGAGGCTCCGCGATGGTCTTGGCGTGAGCGCGTTGGGCGACCGGGGGCGAGTCGCCGTTGCTGGCCTGGTCGCCGACGGTCTCGTGGACGGTCCATCCGCAATTCACGGCACGGTGGTGCTCACGCTGCGCGGTCGACTTCTCGCGGACGCTGTGGTGCGCGCTCTCGTGGAGTAGTTGCAGGACGCAGCGCGTTACTTGATGAACTTGATGGAGAGGGGGTACTCGTAACCCTGACCCTTGTTCGCGGCGACGGCGGCAAGAATACTGAATACGATGTTCACGACGTAGGCCGCCGCAAGAATAAGGAAACCGATCAGGATAATCGAGGTCATGGCGCCAACAACGTAGGCGATGAACAGGGTGATCTGGAAGTTGAGCGCGGTCCCGGTGTGCTGGCGCACGAACGGGCCACGATCCTTCAGGACGATGTACCCGATGAGTGCGGGCAGGAAGTTGAAGAAGATGCCGCCGACATGCACGAGCGTCGCCCAGAGCTTCTCGTCCGCCGGACTCATCGGTTGTGTTGCCTGGTAGGGGTTATCCGCTGGGGGCATGTTTTCTGACATGCCCCCATTAAAGCAGGAGAGCCGGGCAACGTGCCCGGTTCCCCACTCGGTAGTGCTTCTGCTACTTGATGAACCGAATGTTCACCGGGTAGCGATAGCTTGCGCCAGCCTTGGCCTTATTGAAGCCCTGCACACAGAAGATGATCGTGATCACCCAGAGTGCGAGCGGGAAGATCCAGCTGATCAAGAGCCAGAAGCCGAGCGTGACAGCGGAGAGGATCGTGTTGATGATGAAAATCGCAACATGCCCGATCGTGACGGTGATCTGGAAGTTCAACGACTCTTTGCCCTCTGAGTTGGTCAGAGCCCCACGGTCCTTGAACACCATCCAAATGATGAGCGGCGGCAGAATCCAGAGAATTCCTCCCAGGTGAGCAAACGATGCCCACTGGTTGTCTTCGGTGGCGGTCAGTGGTGCCGCCGGCTGCGGTGCCGCCGCGGCTGGAGGGTTTTGATCTGTCATGAACTTCGCCTTTCAGGTCAACTTTTTCATCCCATAGGGAACTGGGCCGAATGAGACGCTCACTCATGACATACGGTACTGCCCCTGCCCCTCAGGTGCAATGACGGACGACCGATCAGTCGCGATACCATTGGCAGTCCGGAGAGTTGAGTGCCAGCGTGATCGCTGCTGCGGTGGAAGGAGGTTGTGTGATGGTTTCAGAGCGCAGCCTCGACGTGCTTCGTGTCATCGTGCAGGACTATGTTGCCTCGAGGGAACCGGTGGGGTCAAAGTCGATAGTTGAGCGACACGCTTTTGGGGTCTCCGCTGCGACCATCCGAAACGATATGGCGTTGTTGGAGGAAGAGGAGCTCATCACGGCTCCCCACACCTCGTCTGGACGCATCCCGACCGACAAGGGTTACCGGGTCTTCGTCGACCAGCTCGCTGACCTGCGGCCGCTGAGCAGCGCCCAGCGGCAGGCCATCGAGACGTTTCTCGGGCACGCCACCGACCTGGATGAGGTGCTTGTCAGAACGGTGCGTTTGCTTTCCCAGTTGACCCACCAGGTTGCGCTCGTTCAGTACCCGTCGCTCGGCCGCGCCCACGTTCGGCACGTTGAACTGGTTCCGCTCAGCGCGACGCGTCTGATGATCGTGCTCATCACCGATACCGCACGGGTAGAACAGCGCCACATCGATGTTCATGGGGAGCTGGATGCGGAATTTCTCGGTGAAGTGCGAGCGCGGCTGAATACGGCTCTGAGCGGCCTTGGGCTTGCGGATGCTGCCGGCGCGCTCAACGCTTTCGTGTCAGAATTTCATCCGAGTCGGCGTGAATTTGTCACCGACATTGTCGAGAGCGTCCGGGAGCAGGTGGCGGCCAATCGCAGCGACAAGCTTGTGATGGCGGGAGCCGCGAACCTCGCCCTCACCGCCGACGATTTTGGCGGGAGCATTTTTCCCGTGCTTGAAGCAATAGAGCAGCAAGTGACCCTGTTAAAGTTGTTTGGCGAGATGGAGCCGGACCACCACGGGCTGTCCACCAGTATTGGCAGCGAAAACGCTTCCTTCGGACTTGCGGAAGCTTCTGTACTTGCGAGCGGTTACACCTCCAGCGGGGGAGAGTTCGCCCGGCTGGGAGTGCTCGGCCCGACTCGAATGGATTATCCGAACCACATGGCGGCGGTCCGCGCTGTCGCCCGCTACCTTTCTCGCCTGCTTGGCGAGGACTGAACCACCAAGGGGAACATCTACACGTGGCAGACCATTACGAAGTTTTGGGCGTCGAGCACAGCGCGACACCCGAGGAGATCAAAAAGGCGTACCGGCGGTTAGCTCGGGAACTGCATCCCGACGTCAACCCGGGAGCCGATGCCCAGGAGAAGTTCAAACTCGTCACTCACGCCTACGATGTGCTCTCCGACCCGCACCAGCGCCAGCAGTACGACCTGGGCGGCCAGGGCGGATTCGGCGGCGGCTTTGGCGGCTTCGGCGACATCTTCGAAACCTTCTTTGGGGCGTCGCAGAGAACGACCGGACCGCGCTCGCGGCGGGAGCGTGGGCAGGATGCGCTCCTGCGAATAGAGGTGGACCTTGGTGACGTGGTGTTCGGCACCAAGCGGGAAATTGAGGTCGACACTGCGGTCCTGTGCGAGACCTGTGCTGGGTCGTGCTGTGCACCAGGAACGAGCCCCATCACGTGCGACATTTGCCAGGGCAGTGGGCAGATCCAACGTTCCGTGCGCAGCTTGCTCGGCAATGTCATGACATCAAGCCCGTGTGGAACGTGCCGGGGTTACGGCACCGTCATCCCGAACCCGTGCCCGACCTGCCAGGGCCAGGGGAGGGTTCGCGCTCGCCGCAAGGTAACGGTGGACATTCCTGCAGGCGTTTCAACAGGTTTGCGCCTCCAACTTGCTGGCGAGGGGGAAGTTGGGCCGGCTGGCGGCACCAATGGCGACCTCTACCTCGAAGTGAAAGTCCGGCACCACGACGTTTTCAGCCGCAACGGGGATGACCTGTTGGCCACACTTGAAGTGCAGATTTCCGACGCAGTCCTTGGGACAACGTCAACGGTCCATGCCCTCGATGGCGACGTTGAAATTGACATCAGGCCGGGCACGCAGAGTGCTGAAGTGATCACCGTGAAAGATCGCGGAGTGACCCACCTTCGAGGTTCCGGCCGTGGCGACCTGAAAATTGGCGTACAGGTTGTTACCCCAACCAAGCTCGACTCGAGACAGCAGGAACTGTTTCGCCAGTTCGCGGCCACCCGCAAGGCGACACCTCCAACGCTTGCGCACTTCCAGCAGGGCCTGTTCCAGAAGCTACGCGACCGCTTCCTCAACGTGTAATTGCCACAAGCGCTGTGCAGCAACAAAGGAGGGGTCTGTGGCGCATTTTTACCTGAGCGAGAGCGCCTCTGACGCCGCGGAAGGCGACACCGTTGCGGTGACGGGCGCTGAGGCGCGCCACGCGGTAACCGTCGGGCGGTTGAGGGTTGGCGAAAGGTTGAGCGTCGGTGACGGCACCGGCACCATCGTCGACGGCATCGTGAGCCTTGTCGACCCAGAACGGTTTGAGCTCACGGTCGAGACCTCCCGGTTCCATCTTCTACCGGCACCGGCGATCTGGCTCGCCCAGGCATTGGCGAAGGGTGACCGCGACGAGTTGGCAATCCAGACCGCAACCGAACTTGGCGTTGACGGGGTGATTCCCTGGGCAGCACACAGGTCGATCGTGAGGTGGGACGGTGCAAAAGTGGCCAAGCACCGTGAGCGATGGACGAGCATCCTGCGCGAGGCAAGTAAACAGTCGATGCGCGCCAGGATCCCAGAATTGCGACCGGTCTCCACAACGAAAGGACTGGCGCAGCTTGGCAGTCAATGGCGCATCGTCGTGCTGGATCCGACGGCAGATGTTGGCCTGGGTTCACTCACACTTGATGACCGGGACATCCTTCTTGTCGTCGGGCCGGAGGGCGGAATTGCGCCAGCCGAACAGGTGCAACTCGCAAGCGCCGGGGCCATCGCTGCAACACTCGGCCCTCACGTGTTACGCACGAGCACTGCCGGACCTGCGGCACTCGCCGTCTTGTCGACAACACTCGGACGGTGGTGAGGGTTTTCGCCGTCGCGACGCCGGATTCAAGGGTTGCCGTTACGATGGATGTCATGTCAGAGTCGGATTCACCCTCGGTGTTCACCCGCATTGTGGCGCGCGAAATCCCGGCCGACATTGTGTTCGAAAACGAGACGATCATCGCTTTTCGCGACATCAATCCGCAGGCGCCTGTTCACCTGTTGGTTGTGCCAAAGACTGAGGTGTATCGCAACGTCTCCGAGCTTGCCGCCGGCAACCCCGCCCTGCTTTCCGAGCTCGTGGCGACAGCGAAAGTGCTTGCCGAGCAGTATTCCGACGGCGAATTCCGTCTGATCTTCAACGAGGGCGAGTCGACAGGGCAGACCGTGTTTCATGTTCACGCCCATGTGCTGGGTGGCAACCTCGCGGAAGGCACCCTTGGCCAGTAGTGAGATGCCGATCGGCAACCAAACCAGCCGCGAAAACTTTCACGTGGACGGGATCGCGATGGTCAGGCTGCTGGGACCGCAGGACCGGTTGCTGAAAACGGTCGAGGCACGTTTTCCTGAGGTTCGCGTTCTCGTGCGCAGCAACGAGGTGACGCTGGAGGGCGACCCGGAACAGGTTGCTGGGGCAAAACGCCTGGTCGAAGAGCTCATCCAGATTGTGCGCAACGGGCATGACCTTGCAGAGCCGGATGTGGAAACGTCGGCAAGATTGCTCACTGCGGATCCCACGTCCAGTCCGGCAGAACTCCTCAGTGAGTCGATTCTAAGTTCACGGGGACGCAGCATCCGGCCAAAAACGCTGGGACAGAAACAGTATGTGGATGCAATCAATTCGAACACCATCGTGTTCGGTATCGGCCCAGCCGGAACCGGAAAAACCTACCTTGCCATGGCGAAGGCGGTGCAGGCACTGCAGCGCAAAGAGGTCAACCGCATCATCCTGACCAGGCCAGCGGTGGAAGCCGGCGAACGTCTCGGTTTTCTTCCGGGAACCCTGAACGACAAAATTGACCCATACCTTCGTCCGCTCTACGACGCGTTGAACGAGATGATGGATCCGGAAATGGTGCCAAAACTTCTGGCGACAGGCACGGTGGAGGTCGCGCCGCTCGCCTACATGCGTGGGCGAACCCTGAACGATTCGTTCATCATCCTTGATGAAGCCCAGAACACCTCGCCGGAGCAAATGAAGATGTTCCTGACCAGGCTGGGCTTCGGATCCAAGATGGTGATCACCGGCGATGTGACCCAGATTGACCTTCCTGCCGGAGCGAGCGGGCTGCAGTTGGTGACCAGAGTGCTTAATGACATCGATGACATCCATTTCTCGTTGCTGACCAGTGCCGATGTGGTGCGCCACAGCCTGGTTGGTCACATAGTTGACGCCTACACGCGGTATGACGCGGAGCGTCAGGTGCAGCGTTTTGAGCGCTCGCAGGCCACAGACGGAACGAATCGCGCCGACCGTCGGGCGCAGACCCGTTCTGGCCGCTACCCGCAGGACCACAGGAACAAATCGTGAGCATAGAAGTCAACAATGAGTCCACCGTGCGGGTTGATGAGGCTGGTCTGCAGCGGCTGGTAATCTACGCGCTGGACCAACTTCACGTTCACCCTGACGCCGAACTGGGCATCATGTTGGTCGACGAGGCCGCAATGGAGCAACTCCATGTTCAGTGGATGGATGAGCCCGGCCCGACGGATGTGCTGAGTTTTCCGATGGATGAGCTACGGCCAGGCACCGACGAGATCATGACCCCAGCCGGTCTTCTCGGCGACATCGTGTTGTGCCCGCAGGTTGCTGCGGCCCAAGCCGAGGCGGCAGGGCACCCACTCGACGATGAACTGTTGCTTCTCACCTGTCACGGCTTGTTGCACCTCCTCGGGTTCGATCATGCTGACCAAGAGCAGGAGAAAGAGATGTTCGGCCTGCAACGCGAAATCCTGGTTGGTTTCGCAACGGCCGATCGACGACGCTGACCGCCATGATTCTTCTCTTCGTCAGCGTCGCATTGCTCCTCGTGGCCCTCGGTGGCCTGCTGGCAGCCGCAGACGCCGCAATGGGAGTGCTTTCCAGAGCTGACCTGCACGACATTGCCCAAACGTCACGGGCCCGAATTCAGCTGCGGGCGATCGCCGCTGACATCGGTGCCCACGTGAACGCCATCAACTTCATGCGGGTCGTTGCGGAAACGAGTGCGGCGGTTTTGGTCACCCTCGCATTCGCCACCATTTTTCCGCAATGGTGGTGGGTACTTCTCCTTTCGGCATTCATCATGACTCTCGCGTCGTTCGTTCTGGTCGGTTCAAGCCCGCGCGCAATCGGGCGTATGCACGCGCGGACCGTCATCCGCTGGAGCGCCTGGACGGTTCACGCCTGTCGGGTTGCACTGGGTCCGATCGCCGGCGCGCTTGTTGCAATCGGAAATAGGGTGACGCCGGGTCGTCCCCGGTCGGTGTCATTCTCTTCTGAGGAGCAACTGTTGAGCATGGTGGATGAAGCCACGGAGCAGGACGTGCTTGAAGAAGATGATCGCGAACTCATCCACTCGATCTTCGAATTCAACGACACAGTTGTTCGAGAGGTCATGATCCCGCGGACCGACATGGTCGCGATCGATTCCGATGCAGGTATCGGACAGGCGATGCAGATTTTTCTCAGTTCTGGCGTCTCGCGGATGCCTGTCATTGGCGACGACATCGATGAGGTGCTTGGCGTGCTGTATTTGAAGGATGTTGCGCGCCTCACCTTCGAGAAGCCGCTGGACGTCGAGAACACCACGGTTGCCGAACTGGCGAGGCCAACACTGTTCGTGCCTGAATCCAAGAAGGCTGACGAAATGTTGCGCCAGATGCAGCTGGAGTCAAATCACCTTGCCATGGTGGTTGACGAGTATGGCGGTATCGCCGGTTTGGTGAGCCTCGAAGATCTCATCGAGGAACTGGTCGGCGATATCTCCGACGAGTATGACCGCGAGGTCGTCGAAGTTGAAGACCTCGACGCAGGCAGGTTCAGGGTGAGTGCTCGGCTGCCCATCGATGAGCTTGGTGAGCTGTTTGACCTCGAGCTCGATGACGATGACGTGGATTCCGTTGGCGGGCTGCTCACGAAAGTTCTCGGGCGGTTACCTGCCACCGGATCCTCCGTGAGCTACTCTGGCCTGCTGATCACCGCTGACCGCACGGAGGGGCGAGGAAAGAAGTTGCGTACCGTGGTGGTGGAGCGAGATCCGGCACTTCTCGATACGGCGGCAATCGCCCTGGCCAGTCCGGAGGATGAAACCGTCATCGATTCTGACCCGGTGAGCGTGCGCGCATCCCGACGGGCCGCGAAACCATCCAAGGGCGAAGGGCGCAAACCATGACCGAGACTTTCCGCGCCGGGTTTGTTACCTTTGTCGGCCGTCCGAATGTTGGGAAGTCCACACTCACCAACGCACTCGTTGGCGAAAAGGTTGCCATCACCAGTAGCAAGCCGCAGACGACCCGGCGCGCTATCCGTGGCATCGTGCACAAGCCGCAGGGACAGCTGATTCTTGTCGACACACCGGGGATGCACCGCCCGCGCACACTTCTTGGACAACGCCTGAACGATGTGGTGCAATCCACCCTCGCCGATGTCGACGTGATGTGCCTGTGCGTGCCGGCGGACGAGAAGCTTGGCCCCGGAGACCGCTTCATCAACGAACAGCTCGACCAGTTTCCGAAGGCGAAGAAGGTCGCTATCGTCACCAAAGTGGATGTCGGCTCAAAGTCGGGCATTGCGCAGCAGTTGCTTGCGGTCAGTGAGTTGCGCGAGTGGGATGCGATCATTCCGGTCTCCGCGCTCACCGGAAGCCAGACCGAGCTTCTGGCCACCGAGTTGATCGCCATGCTGCCGGAATCCGAGCCGCTCTACCCGGTGGAAACTATCACCGAGGAAGGCCTGGAAGCACGCATTTCAGAACTGATTCGTGAGGCCGCACTTGAGGGTGTTGAAGACGAACTGCCGCACTCCATCGCCATCACCATCGACGACATGGCCGACCGCGATGACAAGGATCTGTTGGAGATTTACGCGAACCTGTGGGTGGAGCGTGACAGCCAAAAGGGGATCATCATTGGTCACAAGGGCAGCCGGCTTGCGGATGTCGGCGCGAGGGCGCGTGCCTCGATCGAACCTCTGGTCGGAAAACAGGTGTTTCTCTCGCTGCGCGTGAAGGTTGCGAAGGACTGGCAGCGCGATGCAAAGC
>JBDSZO010000269.1:0-4753 GCA_039925105.1 Terrimesophilobacter sp.
CCCCGGTGGATGGTGACGCTGCGCGGCCGTCAGGATGCCGCAGGGGAAGCGGCAACCCGCATTGGTCTTATCGCGGCGAACAGTGAGGCGGTGATGATGATGGTCCGATCCGGTGAGGCCGCCCTCGGCTTCATCGAAACAGTGACGGTTCCCACCGACCTGCGCGTTCGCTCCCTCGGATTCGACGAACTGAGACTCGCCGTGGCCCCACAACATCCATGGGCTAAGCGTCATCGGCCGATCACCGCACAGGAATTGGCCAGAACGCCGTTGGTGACGCGCGAGCCCGGCTCTGGCACCCGGCAAAGCCTTGAGCAACTTCTGCTCGGTTGCGAAGGCATCGACACCATCGCTTCACCTCGCGTCGAGTTGACCAGCACTGCCGCTGTTCGCGCCGCAATCGCTGCTGGCACCGCTCCGGGAGTGCTGAGCGCGCTCGCACTTGCCGACGATCTTGCGCTGGGAAGGCTGCGGGCTTTGAAAGTCGAAGGGGTTTCGTTGCGCCGTCAGTTATCGGCGGTGTGGCCAGCTGGCCGGACCCCGGCATCCTGGCCCGCCCAGGATCTTCTCACCGTCGCCCTCGCCGGATGAGCGAAGCCGAGAGGCACGTTGCGGGTGGCCGCGGGCGGTGACCGGGGGCCGGTTACCGAAGAAGGAAGACTTCGGCGACCCAAAACCCGAACAGGGCAATCGAGCCAAGGGCGACAAGGGTCAGGAGAACACGCGGGAAGTTGAACGTCACTCTTCCACTGTATCCATTTCGTGCGTGCCATTCTGGCCAGGACCAACCTTGTGGAAACCGTTTATCGAAGTCCGGAGTTCGGTGAGGTAGGTCTGGTAGCCAGCCGTGTCGAGGGTGTGTGCAACATTCAGGATCCGGTCCGGCTCGGCGACCGCGATCATTGCGCCGCCGCCCCCACCGCCGGTCAGCTTCGCACCGAGCGCCCCAGAGCGCCTGGCGAGGTCGACGAGACCTTCAAGCTCCGGGCTGGACACACCGAGCGCGTTGAGGAGTCCGTGGTTGAGGTTCATGACCTCCCCTAGCTCGGTCAGGTTGCCGTCACGGAGGGCGTCGACACCGGTGAGGACCAGGCCGTCAATCTCGGAGAAGATCGCGTCGTAGTGGTGTGGGTTCTTCAGCCAGCCGGCATGGACTCGGCCGACCGTGTCAGCCGTGAGTGATCGAACCCCGGTGAGCCCGACAATGATCGGGATGGGGGTGGGGATGTTGAGATCTTCGATCTCGTTCCCGTTCTCGGTTTTTCGGAACAGGATGGTGCGACCGAAGGTCGCGACCGTGTTGTCAATGCCGGAAGGCGTTCCGTGCACGAGCTGTTCGCACTCGAATGCGAGCGCCGAAATGTTCTCATCCGATACGGAGAGATTGAAGCTGTGCACGACAGCGCGGATCACTGCAACGGCAAGCGCTGCGGAGGCGCCGAGGCCGCTCGCTCGCGGGAGGTCTGGGTACACGTCGACGCGTATCCGTGCGTCGCCAACCCCCAACCGTTGCGCAATGAGGGCGGCGACCTTTTGCGCCAGTTCGGCGCCGGCCGGGTTGTGCGCGGCGGGATCGGCATCCCAACCCCTGATTACCAGTTCGTTTTCCGCAGAAGGGCGGGTGACCTCGGCGCGGATGGCCAGGCTGAGCGGGGCCGCAATGGCGTGCCGCCCATACACGACCGAGTGTTCGCCGAGGAGGATGATCTTGCCGAAACCGACATTGTCTTTAGGGTTGTGTGGCGCACTGAGCATCGGCTTCATATCGATGGTGCCGGTGGGTGTTGCTCCACCGTTCAGTACCTCGATGATCTTTTGCGCGTTCCACACCTTGATGTCACCGCTCGCAACAAGACGGTCAACGACAGTGTCAAACTGTTCCTCCGTTGCACCCGCCGCGACGGCGACGCTTCGAGCGTGCAAACGCATATGGCCGGGTTGAATCCCCTCGGTTGAGAGAGCTTTTAAGGCGGCGAGATTCTGGGCAAGTCCGACCGCCGCCATCACTTCGGCCAGCATCTTTGCGCTTGGTGTGCCCAGGATACTGTTCGCGATCCGGATCGCCGGATTCGACTGCACCTGCCCGCCGACCGTACCGACCTTCAGCGGCAATTCGATCTCGCCGACCAGGTTTCCGTCCGCATCTGCTGACCAGGTGGTGAGGGGAGAATATCGGCCGGTATTCGCGGCGAAAGCGTGCGCGGCGGCTTCGATCGCACGCCAGTCATTCCCGGTGGCAATCGCGACAGCGTCGATACCGTTCATGATGCCCTTGTTGTGGGTTGTCGCGCGGTATACGTCAAGTTCCGCGAATTCGCCTGCGAGAACAATCCCGTCCCGCACCTGCTCACCGGTGAAGTGTTCCGTCGCAAGACCAGCACAGGGGATGACCGCACGTGCGCGCACCATCGCGCGGTCGGTCAGGTTGGAGAGTATTCGCAGGAACACTCGCCCGCCGCTCAGCTCTTCAATCAGTGCGGCGACCGCTTCGCACATCGTGTTGACCAGGTTTGCGCCCATTGCGTCGCGGCTGTCCACCACCAGGTGTACGACCAATAACTCGCCGTGGCCTGTAGTTGTACCTCGACGATGGACCTCAATATCGAGTGCGCCACCACCGCGGGCCACCATGTTCGGGTGGCTGGCGTTCGCGAGGTCGAGTATGCGGTCACGGTTGGCCAGGATGCTGCGCTCAGCCCCATCCGGGTCAACGACATCCAGCACCTGCACCTGTCCGATGATCAGGGGATCGTCGGCCTCACTCGTGAATCCGCCAGCATTTCTGACCGTCAGCGCTGCCGAACTTACGGCGGCGATAATCGACGGCTCCTCCACCACCATTGGCACGAGGAAATCGCGCCCGTTGACCACAATGTTGAGGCCCAGCCCCATCGGCATTGAGAACACCCCAATGACGTTCTCGGTGAGACGGTCGGCTTTGGCCGGGGTGAGCACGTAGGAGCCGGTGCTCAGCGCCTCAAAGTCAGCCTCGCTCAGCACCCCGCGCTCGCGAAGTTCCCTCAGGCGTTCCTGGACGCTCAGCTGATAGAACCGGGGGATACGGGAACTCGTCATGCTGCTTCTCGTCTCCACCCAGCTGTGTTCACGGACAATGGGATCGGCAATGCCGACCGGAACGATTCCTCCAACTCGCGGAGGCTGCTCATCCGAGAGAACACCAGGCCAAGGTCTCCTCCACCAGCACCCGAACTTTTGAACACACCACCAGAGCGAAACGCCTGCTCTCGCATCGTCAGGTGCTGTGCGGTCACAATACCGGCTTTTGCGTGCGCGTCGAGAGTTTGGAGTGCCACGAAGTAGTCGTCGGCCAGAGCGAGGAACGAATTCGCGTCGGTCAATGCTGCCTCCACCTGCCGGGCAAGGTGCACCAGCTTACCCATGTCTTCGGCGTAGCTGGACGGATCGGATTGCGCATAGTCGCGAACTCGTGCGACCAGGTCGACGGTCGCGCTCCCGGTTCCCGTCTGCACCGCAAACCCGCCGAGGTCGGTTGGCAGGGTCACTGAGAGTGGAGGTTCGCCTTTGACGTAGACCAGTTGGCCGCCGTGCACGCTGGTCGCAACATCACCGCCGCTTCCCGTGCCACCCTGTGCGGTCGTATGTGCGTCCATCGCCAGGGTGAACAGTTCGTTGTTGTCCGGCTCGTGGCCGGCGTGGATGGCGAGGGCAGCGGTGAGGGCCGTCGCGACGGCCGCGCTGGAGCCGAGGCCGAGCTTGTGGCCGTCCTGCTGGAAGTCTGTACTGTCGATGAGGATTTCGAGTGGACGGTCGCTTGCAGAACCACGGAGTTCGCGGGCGAGTGTCGAGCGCACAGCATCGAAAACGGAAAGGGACGCCCTGGTCGAAGCCGACAGCGTGTTCGGCAGGGTGCCATCCGCGTGCAGGGTGAGCGCGCCTGGTTCGCCAGCATCCGATTCAAGTCCCAGCATGCGGAGGTGCCACAGGTCATCCGCCGAGTGATTTACGGTCACCTGCACGCGCCGGTCAACAGCGGTCAACAGTGCCGGTGCGCCCTCGAGCACTGCGTACTCTCCGAGCAAAAAGAGTTTGCCGGGTGCCGAGGCCCGTGTCGTCATCAGTGCGAACCTGTCGCGTGATCGGGCATCGCGTGTGCGCCAGCTCCGAGACCACTGATGCGTGTCTCCACCACACCCGTCACACTTGCCAGGGCTGCGGCAATCGCGTCCGCATCCTGCGGTTGGCAGAGCACTTTCACCTGCGGGCCCGCATCGATCGTGAAATAGGCCGCGGTACCGCTGGCGCGAAGTTCACGCACAGTGTGGATGAGCGCCACCGTTGCCGCGTTCCAGTAGATGAGCGGCGGTTGCGTCGTGAACATGAGCGAGTGCAGCGCGAGGCAACTGTGCTCGGTTCGTTCGCCAAGAGCGGTGAAGTCTCGCTGGGCAAGAGCGGAACGCACCAGGGCAAGTTCCGACTCAGCGTTGTCGACCCACGCACCGTAGAAGGGTGAGCTTGCACTTGTTGCCTGCATCCCGACCGTGGAGGAGACCGACTTCTGGCTGCTGTCGGTGATCGCCACCACGACGCTGAGCGGCCAGTCGGCGCCGTTCAGAAGCTGCTCAGCGTAGGAACCTTCGCTGCGGGAATCGGTGTGCAGTTCGACGTACCCGCCAAAAAGGGAACGGGCTGCGGATGCCGAACCGCGGCGGGCCAGGATCGACATTTCGCGGGCTGTGGCCTCGACGCCTGCCGCTTGGCAGGCCGCAACGAC
>JBDSZO010000270.1:0-11908 GCA_039925105.1 Terrimesophilobacter sp.
ACGATCACGGTGTGACGCCTGGTCAGCTCCGGCAACACCGCCAGCAACTCGTGGGAAGCGCCAGGTGCCTCAATCGACGTTGCCACAACCACCAGCGCCTGATGACTTGTGACAGACCGCACCAGCGTCGGCACTGCCGCCCAGTCCGGCTCGATCAGTTCCGGGTCGACCCCGGCCATCGCATCCACCATTCTGGTGAGCAACTCCGGACCGCTCGCACCCTGCACCCGTCCCCGAACGCGACGATCAAAAATGAGCAGGTCCACGCGGTCACCGGCGCGCGTGGCAAGCGCGGCGAGCAGCAGCGCTGACTCGAACGCGGTGTCGATCCTCGGCTCACCGGCAATCCGTGCGGCCGAAGTCCTCCCACTGTCAACGACAATCACAATGCGGCGATCACGCTCCGGGCGCCAGGTGCGCACCGTGAGCTTCGCGCCGCCCAACGGATCGCGTCGCCGCGCGGTAGCCCGCCAATCGATCGAGCGCACATCATCTCCGCGCACGTACTCGCGAAGGCTGTCGAACTCGGTACCCTGGCCGCGAATCATGACGCTGGTGCGCCCATCCAGCTCCCGAAGCCGCGCCAATCGCGACGGCAGGTGCCGCCGGGAGTTGAACGGCGGAAGCACCCTTATTGCACCAGGCACGTCGAGGGTCGCCTGCCTGGCGAGGAGACCGAGCGGACCGAACGACCGCACCGTCACCTGCGCTGCCCGCCGCTCACCGCGACGCCACGGCGTGAGAGTACTTTTTACCACTCGACGTTCCGCGCTGGGAATCGAAATGCGCGACCTGGTCGGATTTGCGCCAGCAGACGGCTGCCACGCGTCCCGGACGATTCCGCGCAGCGTTCGGTTTCCGGTATTCGTGATCAGCAGGGTTGCGGCGACCGTTTCCCCCAACCGCACCCGGGCGGGGAGTTCGCGCTCGAAACGAAGTTTGCGTGGGGATGCCGCGAGCATCGCATCCACCGACGAGACCAGAATCACCAGAAGTAGCCACACGCCAACCCAGACGGCGCTGTTGAACAGCACAACCGGCACGATGCCTAGTGCGAGGAAGAGCACGAACCGTCCCGACAGTGCCACGTCAGATCGGCACCTGCACGTTCTGCAGGATCGAGCGCAGGATGGTGTCGGCCGACACACCCTCGAGTTCGGCTTCCGGCCGCAACTGGATGCGGTGGCGCCACACCGGGAAGGCCATCGCCTGAACGTGATCCGGCGTGACCCCTGCCGAACCGTTCAGCCACGCCCACGCGCGCGCAGCGGTCATGAGCGCTGTCGTACCGCGGGGCGAGACCCCAAGTTTCACGGATGGGCTTTGCCTGGTGCCTCGCGCGAGATCCACAATGTAGCCGATCACATCCGCACTCACGGTCACCGTTGCGACATCCTTTCGCGCATCAGCGAGTTGCTGCGCAGTCAACACCGGCGTAACCCCGGCAGCCTCAAGGTCGCGGGGGTTGAATCCGGCGCTCGAGCGCTGGAGGATCTCGAGCTCGTTATCGCGCTCTGGCAGGTCGAGCACCAGTTTCATCAGAAACCGGTCAAGCTGCGCCTCCGGCAACTGGTAGGTGCCCTCATATTCGATCGGGTTCATTGTCGCGGCAACCATGAACGGATCCGGGAGTGGCCGGGTCAACCCGTCAACCGACACCTGCCGTTCTTCCATCGCCTCCAGCAGCGCGGACTGGGTTTTCGGGGGCGTCCGATTGATCTCGTCTGCAAGAAGGATGTTCGTGAACACCGGCCCGGCCCGAAACTCGAACTCTCCGGCCTTGGCGTCATACACGAGACTGCCCGTCACATCGCCGGGCATGAGATCAGGGGTGAATTGGATGCGCTTGGTGTCCAGGTCCAGCGTGCGGCTGAGCGTGCGAACGAGCAGGGTCTTCGCAACACCCGGAACGCCCTCCAGCACGACGTGCCCACCCGCGAGCAGGGCGATCATGAGGCCGGTGACTGCGCCATCCTGGCCGACGACCGCCTTAGCGACCTCGGTACGGACCTGTGTGAATTGCTCGCGAAGCTGGGTCGTCATGAAACTATTCTCCCGGGTTGTTTGGCACGCGCCTCACGTTCGAGGACGAGCAGGGCGTCAGAGGTGCGGACAAGTTCGGCATCCGAGGTTGGATCGGCATCGCGCAGCAGAGAAGCAACATCCGGTAGGGAGCGCCCGGTCAGAGCTGCCACTGCGCCGATCACATCATCGACGCTGGCCCTGCGTGGCAGACCGCAGAGTGCACCAAGCCGTGAAATCGTGCCGACGCGCAGCGCGTCAAGTGCGCGAAGTCGCGCGGTCGACTTTTGGTACAGTCTCGCCCGACCCTCCATCGTTTCGCTGGCACGAACCGTGACCGGCAGGTTCTCGATCACCAGTGGGCCGAGGCGACGGCCGCGCCAAAATGCGGCGGCGATGACTACGAGGAGGACCAGAGCCGCCATCGCACTCACCCATTCCGGGGTGAGCTCGCCAAGGCTTGGCGAGCCAGCAACCAGCGCGTCGTCAATCGTTGGAAGGTACCAAATGAGGTTGTGGGATGCCCCGAGCAGGTTTAGCGCGAACGCAGCGTTCCCGGCATCGGCAACATGTTCGTTCGTGAACACGTCCCTGGTTCCGACAATACTGAGGGTTCTCTCGCCGTGGCTGAGCTGGATGAGGGAAAAGACGTTGTCCCCACTTCCCAGGCAAACCGCTGCACCATCGGACGGTGTGACGAGACGATAGCCAGATCCCGTGCCGGAAACCGTGGTGGCGTTGCGAACCGCCGGCAGATCGCAATCCGCGGTGAGCTCCTTATCCACCGCGCCCGCCAGGGCGACATCCGGGGCCACCGCGTCGAGTTGGTCGAAGCTCGGGGTCATGACGACCACGCGATCGGCCAGAGTAAGCAGGTCCCGCCACTGGCTTTTCGCAAGCACGCCGTTGTCGTCGACGACAAAAAGTGTTGTCTCGGACCGGTTCGAGGTGGCGGCCTCTACCTCCGCGATGCTCCGTGCCGCTGTAACATCGACCCCCCGCTGGCGCAACACTTCGGCAATCGCCTTGCTTCCGGCCGGGCCAGCGCTTGTCGCAGAGAGGGGCTCGCCCTTCGGGCTACCGCCACCGGTGACGACCATCGACACGATGAGTGCGACAAACACCAGGAGGGCGATTATGGCCCAGAACCGCCACCGCCGCGAGGCCTGCCGGATGGTCGGCGTCGTGAAATCCTGGGTGGAAACTGACGTCGTGCCCTTCATCGGATCGCACTCAGTGACGGCGTGTTGGTGCGCAACTCTTGTTCGAGGGCCACCAGCTGGTCGTAGCCTTCCTGGGTTCCGGGCTTTTCGAGGTAGCGAACGTTGTCGAACAGTACGCCACCGTCGATGAGTTGCGACGCGAATTCGGGGAACAGGTCAGCCGCCGAGGCACTGAAATCGTGTGCGGTGGTGCCAGGACTGGTAAACAGGAGCCCGCGTTCGATGAGCGATTTCGCGATCGCCCGGAAAAGTTCTTCGATCGCTTGATCCCACAAACCCTGGCTCGCGGCATCCTCTGCGGAGGCTCGCAGGGTCGCCGAGGTGCGTTGGTCGTCATCGAGGAGGGAACGGGTCACAGCGCTCTTCCTGTTGATCCTCGGGATGCCGAAAATGATGATCGCGGCAATCACGACCGCCACAATCACGATGAGGAAGACTGCGAGGAGTGGAGCCTGTGCTGCGCCACCTCCACTCAGGTCGAGCGAGTTGAGCCAGTTCCAGAACGCCTCGGACACGCGATCGAACCAACTGGGTTGGGCCGCCTGGTACTCCGGTTTGGCCAACTCGCCAACAATCCACTGTTGCGCCTGGTCGGCATTCGGATCCACCGGCACGTCGAGGTTAGCCAGGTTTGCCCCGATGTCAGTGAGTATGGTCATGTCCCGTACGCTGCATCAGGCTGGTGGTACGGATCGGCAAGGTCGAGGGACCCCGTCTGCCTCGCCTCAACATACTTCGTGAGGGTGAGGTCGAGGCCCTCCTTGCGCATCCGCAGATCGAGGTAGATCAGGGCGGTCGATGCGCTCTGGATGACCGCACTGATCGCACCGATAACGACGGTGACAAGGAGCTGCACACCGTAGACGGCAACGGCAGCACCGATGCCGATCCCGGACCCGGTCGCGTTCGGGTCAAGAAGCGTCAACAGCAGCGGTGCGAGGATCGAAAACGGCGTTGTGATGATGCCTGAGGCGAGCGAGAGGATGAACCAGACGAGGATCAGAATCCCGAAGGTCCGCCAGAACGCCTGGTTGGTTAGGTGCCATGACCGGCGGATGGACGCCGCCAGCGACAGCCTCTCGAGCATGAGCGCGCTGGGGACCAGAGCAACCTTTACCCCAATCCAGACTCCGAGGACAAGCAACCCGAGCCCACCGAGGATGCCGACCAGTATGCCGAGTCCGATCCCGAGCGGACCGAGACTCACCACGAGAACGGTGATCACTCCCGCGATAAGCGCAATGGCGATGATGAGGGCAGCCGCCACTATGAGCGACCACCCCAGCAGGGCCCCCATCCGGCCCCGCGCGCGCTGCCAGAGTTGACGCAGGGTAAGTTTCTCACCCACGGAGGAGCGGGCGACCTCCAGCACGATGATGCCCTGGAGCCACGCGTTGGCCACGATCGCGAGCACAACAGCACCGAGTGCTGAAACAACGCCAAGGCCCACCGCGCCGGCGAGGATCGCACCGTGGTCCGACGTGGTCGCCTGGTCGACACGCGCTAACGCGAAACCGACGCCAAACGCGCCAAGAGCGAAAGGAATGACGGTCGCGATCAATTGGACCAGAAGAGCAACACCGAAAGTGGGGCGCGGGTTGCGTCGGATCACCCGGAAGGATGCCCCAAGCAGTGTGCCAAGATCGAGCGGTCGCAACGGAATCAGGCCCGGCTTCGGCGGGGGCGCCCATGCTGCGGAGGCCACCGGTGCGGCGCTCGGTGGTGGCAGCGCGCCGGATGGTGCCTGCCACGCTCGATCGTCGGTCACGGCATTATCGTTTCATACTCGACTACTCTTATGCGAAAGCCCCACGGCGGCCGGGAACGGCGAGAGAGACCAGAAGAGCAGGAATATGACCGCACGGATCCTCGTTGTCGATGACGACATTGCACTTGCCGAGATGATCGGGATCGTTTTGCGTACGGAGGGTTTCGACCCGGTGTTCTGCGCGGACGGCTCAGAGGCGCTCACCGTTTTCCAGACCTCGCGCCCCGACCTTGTTCTCCTTGACCTCATGTTGCCGGGCAAGAACGGTATCGAAGTGTGTGCAGAGATTCGTACGGAATCTGGCGTGCCGATCATCATGCTCACGGCCAAGTCCGACACCACCGACGTTGTGCGCGGTCTGGAAAGCGGCGCGGACGATTACGTGGTGAAGCCGTTTAACCCGAAAGAGCTTGTTGCGCGCATCCGCACCAGACTGCGGCCATCATCGGCTGAGTGGATGGACGTGTTTCAGGTTGGCGACCTCACACTGGACGTTGCCGGCCACGAAGTGCGTCGTGGAGAAACGCGCATCAATCTCACCCCGCTGGAGTTTGAGTTGCTTCTCGCGCTCGCGTCAAAGCCGCAGCAGGTGTTCACGAGGGAGATGCTCCTTGAGCAGGTCTGGGGCTACCACTACAAGGCGGACACCCGCCTCGTCAATGTGCATGTTCAACGCCTTCGCGCCAAGGTGGAGGACGACCCGGATAACCCGAAAATTGTGATGACGGTGCGCGGGGTCGGCTATCGTGCTGGTGCAACCGGATAGAGTGCGCCCCGCGTTTCGGCTCCAGAATTGGCGGTCCGTTCCCGGTCGGCTGTTGCACTTTTGGCGTTCGAGGCTGGATTTTCGTACCGTCGCGATCACTGTTGTCCTGTCCGGCCTTGCTGTCGCGATCCTCGGTACCTACATGTCGATCAGTATTGGCAGCAACCTGTTCGATTCCCGGCGCAACTCGGTCATCGCAGAGTCCTCGCGCGCGGCGGTTCTCGCACAGTCGGTGTTTGACAGCGACCTTGCAACATCGGATTCGTCCCGCAACGACCTCGAAGGGCTGAGCGCAACCCTGCCAAGCACCATCCGTTCGTCAACGACGAGCCCCGGTGGGCTTGGGGTGGCAATTCGCCGCACTCCCGGTCAGTCGACGGCGGTGACCCTGCAACCGTCGAAGACCGGCGGATTCCCCGACGATGTCATCACCAGCGCGTTGCAGGATGCCGTGCGCAGCGATCACAATTCTGACCACGTCTGGTGGCAATCGGTTGCGCTCAGCGACGGTCGCCCCGGCCTTGCCGTCGGCGCACCGCTGACCGTGCCAAACGCCGGATTCTATGAGCTGTACTTCGTGTACGATCTCGGCGATGCGCAGGAAACTCTCGCGTTCGTGCAACAGACGCTCCTGATCGGTGGTCTCGCACTCATCCTGCTCATCGGTGCCGTCACCTACGTCGTTGTGCGCCTCGTGGTTGGTCCGGTGCGGCTTGCCGCAGACACCGCACAGAAGCTTGCCGCAGGTCAGTTGGAGCAACGCATTCCAGAAAAGGGCGAGGATGTGATCGCCGCGCTTGCGAGATCCTTCAACGGCATGGCGGACAGTCTTCAAGAGCAGATCACCAAGCTTGCCGAACTTTCCCGCCTCCAGCAGCGATTCGTGTCTGACGTGTCCCACGAGTTGCGCACCCCGCTGACAACGATCCGGCTTGCCGGCGACGTACTGTACGACCAGCGTGAAACGTTTGCCCCGGCGACGGCGAGAACGTCCGAGCTCCTTCACACCCAGGTGCAGCGCTTCGAGGAGTTGCTTGCCGACCTGCTTGAGGTGAGCAGGTACGATGCGGGAGCGGTTGAACTCGACATTGAACCGACCAATCTGGTGCGACTGGTCGAAGATTCAGCCGATTCGATGCGGCTCGTCGCTGGGGAGCACGGTTGCGACATTCGGGTGGTGGCGGCCGGCGGCTACTTCGAAGCAGAGTTGGATGCCCGGCGGATCCGCCGCATCCTGCGCAACCTGCTGGGAAATGCGATCGAGCATGGGGAGGGAGAACCGATAGTGGTGACCGTCGACAGCAACGAGACCGCCGTCGCGTTTGCGGTGCGGGATCACGGGATAGGCATTTCGGCCGACGACCTCACGCGCGTCTTTGACCGGTTTTGGCGTGCCGACCCGTCCCGCCAGCGCACGATCGGCGGAACCGGGCTTGGGTTGGCGATCTCTCGGGAGGACGCCGCAGTACACAACGGCATCCTGGAGGTCTGGTCGGAGCCCGGCAATGGAACCTGTTTCCGGCTGACCCTGCCCCGCACCCAGGATGCGGTAGTCACCATGTCACCCATCGAACTTCCGCCGAACGAACCGGTCGACGAACTTCAGCCAGAAGAGCCGCAGTCTGGTGACGTAAAGCCGAGCACGGTGGAAATCAGCACGGCGGAGGCGCAGCATGAGTGAATCGCCGCGCAGGCGCAGGAACTTTGCGGTGCCAGGTCGGTGGGGCAGCGGGACGCTCCAAGCCACGATTGTGGTGTGCGTTGCGGTTGGCCTGTCCGCGTGCGGTGGAATTCCGGACGCCGGACCAGTGAACAGTGGACCGAGTTTCGGCGAACAGCCGTCCTCCGAAACAATCTTCAACCCGATCGGGCCGGCACAGGATGCGACCCAGCGAAGCATCCTGGAAGGCTTCATTGCGGCGTTTACCGGAACGCAGGGCGACTATGGCGTTGCGCGCCAATTCCTCAGCTCGAGTTTCAAGAAGGAGTGGAATCCGAGAACGAGCGTTTTGATCCGCTCGGGGGCACCGGTCGTCACCTCGGTTGATGACAGCACCATGGAGTACGCGTTCACGACCAGCGCCCAACTCGACGAGTTTGGCGCCTACACTTCTGCGGCGTTGGCAACTCAACGTCTAACTTTCACGCTGGTGCAGGAGAAGGGCCAGTGGCGTATCAGCCAGGCGCCGGACGGGATTGTGCTTGCCGAAAGCACCTTCCTCACAATTTTTGCCAAGCACGCCTTGTACTTTTACGATCTGAGCCTGCAGCATCTTGTGCCGGACCAGCGCTGGTTCCCGGGTGGGACGACCGCCACGAGGATCGTCACTTCGCTGCTCGCCGGACCGCCGGACTGGCTCAAGGGAGCTGTGGTTTCCCAGATTCCCGACGGCACCCAGCTGAGCCAGGGCACCACCGTCACCGTGGAAGGCACGCTTGCCCAGGTCGACCTGACGACGGCTGCTGCCGCAGCCAATGCTCGTCAGCGCCAGCTCATGCAGTTGCAGATTTCGGAGAGTCTCAGCACGGTACCGGGGATCGGCAGTGTCGAATTGTCTGTCGCGGGTTCGGTGTTGGCAATCGATCCGATCGGGCCGGATGCTCCGGTCGCGACACCGTCGGTCGACTCTCGTCCGCTTGTTCTTGCCGACGGAAAGTTCGGTTATGTCGCAGGCGATGCGATCACCGAGATTGCCGGCTTGAGCGAGAAAATGGCTGTTTTGAATCCGTCGGCAGCGACCCTCGGCGCGCTGGGAACAGCGGCGGCGGCGCGGGCGAAAGACGGCGTGTACGTTGTGAGAACCGGCCAGATTCCGGTCAAAAAGGTCGATAGTCGGGCGGGTCTGATTGCGCCTTCGCTCGACCAATATGGCTATGTCTGGTCTGTTCCGAGGGTTACCCCGAACGCGATGGAAGCGTTCGACTTCAATGGCACGGCATTCCCTGTCACTATGGCCTTGCCCGTCGATTCGCAGATTGTGTCGTTCGCGATTTCTCGCGACAATGCGCGAATTGCGATCCTGCTGCAAACCCAGCTTGGGGCTCGGCTTGTTGTTGCGGCCATTGTGCGGGATGCGGCACAGGGGTTCGTCCCGACCAGTGTTGGTCGCCCGGTCATGGATATCGGTCTCGACGAGTCCGCCGCGATCGGGGTGACCTGGGTCGACGCGTATTCGGTGGCGACGCTCACCGAGCAGGACGGTGTCGATTTCGTCACTAACCTGGAAATTGGCGGCCAGCAGACATCGCTGGGGCGGCCAACATCGTCGGTAGCAATCGTTGGCGGGAATGGGCGGAGCGGACTTCGGGTGCTCGGAGAAGATCACCTGCTGCAGGCGCCGCGGGGGAGTAGCTGGCAGAAGACGAGCATCAAGGCGGAGATGATCGCAACCCAGCGGTAGAAAGCCCTCCACAGGGGGATCGCGGTCGGCCGAGTTCACCGGAATGCGCAGACTCGTGGCGTGGCGGCCGCGCAGTGCCATGCTCGGCGAATGTCTTCGACCCTGCACGCGGCTGCCTTGGATGCGTTCGCCGTGCTGTTTCCGGTCAGCTGCGCCGGGTGTGCCAGGGTGGACCGTGCGCTCTGTGACGACTGTCGTGCCCAGCTCAGCGCGCAGAGTGTGACGGGCGTGCAGGACGTGCCAAGCCTTTACCTGCACACGATCAGCGGGCTCCCCGTGCTGAGTGCGCTGATGTACCGCGGGGTAGTTCGCCGGGCAATTCTCGCGTTCAAGGAGGCCAACCGTACCGATATTGTCCGGTGGCTGGCGCCGTCACTACTCGCGGCGATCGAGCAGGCGGCCGACATCTGCGCTGATGGGGATGGGCTGACGCTGTGCCCGGTTCCTTCCCCGCGCTCGTCCTGGCGACGGCGCGGTTACCGGCCGGTCGAGAGGTTGATGACGGCGGCGGGACTTCGTGCGCAGCCCATCCTGCGTCCAACGCGGCATCGGGTACACCAAAAAGCGCTCGACCGTGACGCGCGCTGGCACAATGTGGCCGGTTCGATGGTGGCGCACGGAAGCCTCGAGGGGCGCAGCATCATCCTCGTCGATGATGTTGTGACGACCGGCGCAACCCTCGCCGAAGCGGCCCGCGCGGTCAGGGAGGCGAGAGGAAATGTCGTTTCTGCGGCAACCCTCGCGTTCACACCGCGGTTGTTTCCCGACGAAATTCGCAGTCTGTGAATCGGGGCGTGACAACCACAGTCGGTACGGCTACGGTGAGTAAAAGAGGCGCGATTTTCACCCGCCTGGTTTCGTCCGGCGGCGCGCACGAGACAGGGAGAGTGCCATGGAAATTTCCATCAACGGCCACGGACTGGGAATCACGGACCGGTTTCGGGACTACGCAACCGAGAAATCAGAGAAGGTTGCCCACCTGGCCGATCGGGCTCTAGTGTTCGAAATCAAGGCATCACGGCACAACGAAAAGAACGGCTCAAACGGCGACGACAGGGTTGAGCTCACACTGATCGGGCCAGGACCGCTCGTGCGGGCAGAAGCGGTTGGAGCTGACAAGTACACCGCCTTCGACATCGCTCTGGACAAGTTGATGGAAAGAATTCGCCGCGCCAAGGACCGCCAGAAGGTCCACAAGAGTGGCAAACGTCGCCCGGTTTCGCTGCGCGAGGCCAGTGCGGGCGGATTCCAGGTCGTCGATATCAGGCCTGCTGGCGCAGATTTGCTGGACAGTGTTCGAACCGGCTCGACCCCGGTAATTACCGACGCCGAGGCCACGGAGGACGCAGACGACTGGAGTCCCGTTGTCATCCGCAAGAAGGTGTTCGCTGCAACGCCCATGACGGTCGACGATGCGCTCTATCGGATGGAACTTGTCGGCCACGACTTTTACCTGTTCATTGATGCTGAAACAGATCGGCCGAGTGTCGTCTACCGGCGCAAAGGCTGGGATTACGGTGTGATTGGCCTTGACGTCGATGAGGAGCAGGCGCCGCGCGCTGGCGGCCAGCGCCGCTGAACACGGCGCTACTGAACCAGGCGCAGTTTGAATTATGCACCGCTGGCGAATGCGCGCCGAGGCGGGTCGCGGGTTAAGCTTTGTTGTTGGCTGTAACCCGCGCCCGTACATCCGCGCGCCGTCCGCAGCCTGATCACGACCGCAATGGGAGTTTTGAAGTGGCCAATGTTCTTGAACGAGTTCTTCGTGTTGGTGAAGGGCGCACCCTCCGTCGCCTTGAGCGATACGCCAACGCCGTCAATCAGCTTGAGGAAGACTTCAAAGAGCTCTCCGACGCGGAGTTGAAGGACGAGACCACGGAGTTGCGTGATCGCTACTCGGCGGGCGAGTCACTGGACGACCTTCTGCCGGAGGCCTTCGCCGCAGTACGGGAGGCCGCCGTGCGTACGCTCGGGATGCGTCCGTTCGACGTCCAGCTGATGGGTGGCGCTGCGCTGCACCTCGGCAACATCGCCGAAATGAAGACCGGTGAGGGTAAGACTCTTGTCGCAACACTTCCCGCATACCTGAACGCGATCGCGTCCCGCGGGGTGCACGTGATCACGGTCAACGATTACCTGGCGAGCTACCAGTCAGAGCTCATGGGCCGCATCTTCCGCGCGTTGGGAATGACCACCGGATGCATCGTGTCCGGCCAGTCGCCGGCGGAGCGCAAGGAACAGTACGAGGCGGACATCACCTACGGCACGAACAACGAGTTTGGGTTCGACTACCTGCGCGACAACATGGCGTGGAGTGCCGCGGATATGGTTCAGCGCGGCCACCACTATGCGATCGTCGACGAGGTTGACTCGATCCTCATCGATGAGGCGCGCACACCGTTGATCATTTCTGGACCATCCTCAGGCGAGGCGAACCGGTGGTTCACCGAGTTCGCCCAGGTTGCCAAACGTCTTATCGCCGAAGTTGACTACGAGGTAGACGAGAAGAAGCGCACCGTTGGCGTTCTCGAGCCAGGAATCGAAAAAGTGGAGGACTACCTCGGCATCGACAACCTGTACGAGTCGGCGAACACCCCGTTGATCTCCTTCCTCAACAACGCGATCAAGGCCGTCGCCCTGTTCAAACGCGACAAGGACTACGTGGTGATGAACGGCGAGGTTCTCATCGTCGATGAGCACACCGGCCGCATCCTCGTCGGTCGCCGCT
>JBDSZO010000271.1:0-3132 GCA_039925105.1 Terrimesophilobacter sp.
CGCCGACGGCCGTTGTCTCGGCGAAGGTCGGCTCCGACACGATCACGCTTATCGCCGGCCACGTCGTCGAGTATGTTTCGCAGGTGGCGTACCAGAGGGAGCCCCTGGACGTCCAACTCTGGATTGGGCGAATTGGTGGAGCCAGTGCGGACGTCTGTTACGAAATCCACGCTGACCACGCGCTCGCGGTGCGGGCCGAAAGCACCATGGTGTTCGTGGACGCGGCAACGGGGCGCCCGCGCAGAATTTCGGCCGAAGAGCGATCCGCCTGGACGCCTTACGTCGAGGCGCCCATTGCGTTCAAACGCGACTTGAGGTCTGCTGCGAAAAGTCAGTAGCCGCTATCGTTTGTCGCCGTTTGGGTGATCTTTTTGCCCGAGGGATCGACAGTCCACCAAATCCCGCCGAAACCCTGGCCGGTGACGTCACCAACAGCTCCATCGCCCGCGTACGTGTAGAGGGGCAGCCCGTTGATCGTGACCTGCTTCCCGCCATTAATTGCGTCGATAGTTCCGACCGTGCCGGTGATTCCGGCACTGTCTGGCGTGGTCCTTGTGGTCTTCACGGCAGGCCACCGGACTGCACAGCTTCCGGTGCACGCGCTCGTCCCCGAGTTTGCTGTGTCGTTGTCGAACACATAGGTCGTCATCCCGTCACCGTCGACAATGATCGTGCCGAGGCCGGTCGATGCGGTACTGAGACTGTCCCCGCCACCGGCAGAACCACCGCCACCGGAGTTCGGTGCGGCTCCAGCGCACCCAGCGAGCCCCACCAGGGTTAGTGTTACGACGCTTAACACGCGAAAAATATCCCTCTTCATGATTGCCTTCCTCACCGTCGCGGGAGACCAGGAAAGAGTCACCGTCATCAGTGAAAACGAAACAGCCAGGCAATTGGTTCAGCGCAGACTGCATTCAGACCCTCAACCGAACTTCCCCGTCCACACCGCGGCGGCACCGGATTCCCCGACCAGCACAACGGCGACAACAGAACCAATCGCTGTGACAACGGCTGCAACATCCAGAACCACTATCGCCACAATGCGCGCCGTTCTGGGAACCCGCGGCGCAAGGAAGTACCAAAGCCACACGACGCTGGTGACCCCAAACATGGCGATAACCCAGGGCAAAAGAATGGGACCGAGGGCGGCATGACGTTCAATGAGCGGAGTCGATTCAACCCGCAAGTAGAGCCAGTCACCGGCCGTCACAGTGGCAGGGACCGCGATGAGCGCGACAAGGGCAACGAACATGCTGACAATTCCGAGACGAATGCGCGCGGCAGGCCAGAACGCGGAAAGCAAGAGACACAGCGCCGCGGCAGGCACAATGACCACGACGAGATGGACGAGAAGCACATGGAGAGGCAGGTCGCCCCACTGGTAGTCGATCATGCGGCGACCACGTTGGTGGCGCCAAAAGCGACAATGTTGGCATCCGCCGTCCGAGTGGGCCCCGTCATTATGCTTCCTTTCAATCAGCCGTCAAAGTTTGCACGACACCGGCCACCACTCGGTTCAATGGAATGAACTAATCGGGCTGTGAGTACGTTGTTAACGCATAAGGAGGTTGTTCCATGCGCAACGAGTCGCCCCCTCCTGCCCAGTCTGAAGAGGATCGCTCCGCCCAGGCAGAACTCCTCCGCGTGCTGCACGACGAGCATGCCGCGGCACTCTGGCGTTACGCGCTGTGGTTGTGCCGCGACCGTCAACAGGCCGAGGATATTGTCCAGGAGACCCTGTTGCGCGCGTGGCGTCATCCAAACGTGTTGGACCAGAGAGAGACTTCGGCCCGCGCCTGGCTGTTCACCGTCGCACGAAACCTGGTAACCGATCACTTTCGCAGTGCAAAATCCCGGTACGAGATTGGCACGGACTCACCTCCGGAGCGCTGGACCGATGACGGCGTCGACGCCCTACTCGACGCATGGCTCGTCTCGGACGCACTCTCCACACTCTCCCCGGACCATCGGGCAGTGGTCGTTCGTGCCTACTACCGAGGAAATTCGGTTGCTCAAATCGCCGCCGAACTTGAGATTCCGGAAGGAACCGTGAAGTCCCGGCTTCACTATGCGCTCCGAGCCCTCCGTCTTTCACTGCAGGAGAGGGGCGTTACCGAATGACCGACGTTTATCGCGATTGGGATGCGGCATACCTGTTCGGCTCCCTCTCCCCGGCCGACCGGCGCGACTTTGAATCGCATCTTGACGAGTGCCAACAGTGCACCGCATCCGTTGCCGAACTGGCCGCACTTCCTGGACTACTGTCACGGGTCTCGGAGTCTGAAATCGAGTCGGATGGCCACCAGGCTGAGGTTCCAGCATCGATCCTCCCCAGGCTTGTTGCTGCGGCGCGGCGGCGGCGGCGGCGAGTGCGTTCGCTTGTCGCCGGATTCGGTATTTTCGCTGCAGCAGCAGTAGTCGCAGCGACTCTTGTCCTCTCTCAGCCGGTTCCCGTTTCTCCGGGAATTCAGGCAGACCCGATCGGCCTTCAGCAGGTCGTGGCAAGTCCGCTCCATGCGGATATGCGGTTGGTCGAACACGACTGGGGGACAAGCATCGAAATGTCGTGTCGGTACGACCAGAGCGAAAAAGGTTATGGCGGGGACACCGCCTATGGGATGTACGTCACCGATGTTTCAGGCGTGTCAACACAACTTTCCACCTGGACCGCAAGGCCTGGCACTACCGTCGAACCCTCAGGGACGACAAGGCTTGCACTTTCGGATATCCGGTCTATCGAGATTCGGGCAATCGACACGGGCGTGGTTCTGCTTGCAGGGGCACCCTAGGGGTTGGTCTCCGGCACGCGCACCATCCCTTCCTGAGTGACTGTTGCCATGAGGGTGCCGCTCTGGCTGTAGATCCGCCCGGTTGCAAGTCCGCGACCACCGATCGCGGTGGGGGATTCCTGAAGGTACAGCATCCACTCGTCGACCCGACCGGGCCGGTGCCACCACATGGCGTGGTCCAGGCTCGCCACCTTCATCCCCGGGGTCGACCACGCAATTCCGTGCCGGCGCAGCACCGATTCGAGAATGGAGAAGTCGCTCGCGTAGGCGAGTGCGGCGCGGTGCAGGTTGTCGTCGTCCGGGAGGCGCCCGATCGCTTTCATCCACACGGCCTGGTGTGCGA
>JBDSZO010000272.1:0-2754 GCA_039925105.1 Terrimesophilobacter sp.
TGGTGGCACGGCGTGGGACATGACGAACCGCAAACGCGTCGGCGAGCAGCAACTCGACCTACTCGTGATCGATGAGGCGGGGCAGTTCTCGCTCGCCAACACGATCGGTGTGGCGATGAGTGCGAAGCGCATCCTGCTGCTCGGCGACCCGCAGCAACTGCCGCAGGTGAGCCAGGGCATTCACCCCGCACCGGTCGACGGCTCGGCGCTCGGGCATGTGATTGGCGGGCTTTCCGTGCTGCCGGATGCCTACGGCTACTTTCTCGAGGAGAGCCGCCGCATGGATGAGGCAGTCACTGCGCCAGTGTCGCGCCTCTCCTACGACGGGCAGTTGCGTTCGCACGCCTCCACGCGGGGGCGGATGCTTGAGGGTGTGACTCCGGGCCTGCACCCGGTGTCTGTCTCGCACGTCGATAACTCGACGTTCTCTTCTGAGGAAGCCGACGAAGTGGTCGCGCTTGTGCGGCAACACCTCGGTGCGCTCTGGACTGCGGAGGTTGGCACTGCACCGAAACCTCTGACTGAGGACGACGTCATCGTGGTCACGCCCTACAACGCGCAAGTTGAGCTGCTGCTCAAGCGGCTGGATGCTGCCGGATTCCAGCGAGTGCAGGCCGGCACAGTGGATAAGTTCCAGGGTCGTGAAGCGGTCATATCGATTGTGAGTCTCGCCGCTTCCAGCGCCGACGACGTTCCGCGGGGGCTCGACTTTCTGCTCTCCCGCAATCGTCTGAACGTGTCGATCTCCCGTGCCAAGTGGGCCGCGTATCTGGTCTATTCACCGGCGCTGCTGGACTCGTTGCCGCAGACCGCGGACGGTCTAGCGACATTGAGTCGGTTCATCCGGTTGACGGAGGGTGCCGTCACCGCATCGTGAGCGTCACGCTCTTTTCTGAAGGTGAGCGCGGGATAAGCCAAGGACGAACGACCGGCTCTGCTGGCTTACCGCGCTCGCGCGGATCACCGCCAGTTCACCGTTCGCCCCCAACGCAGCTTTGAACAAAACCGTTGAAGAGAACAATTAGCTGTCGTCATCGAGTTTGTCTAGGAGCTGTGATGTGACGAGATCGGCTGCCGAGTCAAGGTCATAGCCGTGTGGCCATGTGGTGATCAGAGCATCAAGATCATGTCGGAACGACTGGTCACGGAGTTTCAGGGCGAGGTTCGTGCGCGCTTTCGATGCGGTCAGGTTCTCGGGGCGATAAGGGCGGAAGGCGCTGATGATCTCCGCCGGCGCAATCTTTAAATGGTCGAGAGCGAGCCAAAGGTCAAACAGGTCCCGACCCTTAGAGCGTTGGTAGAGTGCGCGAATCTTCGTGGCAACGAGTTCAGAAGGTTGGAAGGTCGGCACGGACGCACTCCCTCTCCACCAGGGCGAGTCGACGCCATGCAACTTGTGGAGCACCGGCAACGCAGGAGATCTTTCATGAGTGTTGATTTCGATCTTGATCTTGAGAGGAACCCCGCTCTCAGCGGTCGTGCGCCAATAGATCTTTGGATGCATCCCGACGCGTGTTCGAACTTCGAATCCCAACTCACCACCCAACCGCGTCAATGCTTGGGTGAGTTGCGCGATGCCCGTTCCTGAACTGCGAACATAGTCGAGGTCTTCGCTGTATCGGTAGGCGTGGTCCAGATGTAGTTTGTGCAACGCGGTACCGCCGCGGAACACCAGCTCGCGCTGTAAGTAATCGTCTGAAGCGATTTCGCAGATTGCACGGGAGAGGAGCAGATCCTGTTCGACTTGGTCGCGGGTCGGCCATTATCGTATTACACCCCACGCAGTAATCGCATTCGCAGGGATCACGACTCTTCCTCCACGTCACGATTCACCTGCAGCATCCACTCGTGGTCAAGTGGGCCAGTGTTGGGGCTGGCTGGATCCAAACGCGACGGCGTTGGCACCGCATCACGCACAGCACGGCTCAACGGCTCTAAGTCGTCACGCCCACCGAGACGGTGAAGCAGCCATCCGACCCGCCGACCAGCGGCAGCAGGAAACTTTGAGGCCAGCTCGGCCAGGATGGTGACGTTGAATGAATCCAACATGGCGAGCTCGAGGATGACAGTCGCGGCGTTATCGATGCCGGCGGCCTGCCCGATCCCGTCAGCAATGTCGAGCATTGTGGCCTCCACGCTCGATATCAGTGCCGACCCTGATTTGGTCGGGTATGCGACAGTCGGGACATGCGCGACGTTGCGTTGCATGAAGACGAACCTAGTGCGCCCCACCGACCTGTCACGGATTTGTCGGCCGACCGCGACCTGGAAGACCTGCGGTGCTTGATGGCTGGCACCATGTAGCTGTGCCGCAGAAAGCCAGCCCACGTAATAGCTAATGTTCCGGTGCCGCATCATCGCATCCACGATCTCGATGCCCGGCGGGGCGCCCCAAGTTTGGTACTCCGGCGGGACGGGAATCCACAGCCCGTGGGTGGGCGTCACCCACTCACCCCGGCGTGCGGGTTCGTGTAACCGACGGCGGACTTGATCTTCCTGAATCTTGAGAATTTCAGCGATTTCAACGCTTGTCAGTGCGCCCCTGCCGTGCGCCAGCGCCCAGTTCGCCAATCCTGGTGCCTTGATCGCCCCAAGAGTATTCCCATTCATATTGACAATCGTCACAGAATTCGTGACGTTTCGCAATATTAAACTTCGATCTATCAATTCTTAGTTCCCACGATGAACGCGTGTGGCTCGGCTCGCAGAGTGGCCTCGACGGCTCAGTCCCACCGCGATGCTCCCGCACGGATC
>JBDSZO010000273.1:0-4873 GCA_039925105.1 Terrimesophilobacter sp.
GAAAGCACTGACTGGGTAACGCCTTAGGCGGTCGTCCACTGCATTCGGTGGTATCGCACATTCTCGATGTCGAGAGTGTGGTCTTTCCGGAAGGACAGATCCGCAATTACCTCGTCGTCGGTGGGTCGAGCGATGGTGAAGTCGTCCAGGATGACCATGCCCCCAATATCCAACTGTGTGTGATGGTTGGGGCAGAGGCAGAGGAGGTTGTTTATAGCGTCCGCGCCGAGGTGGGGTCTGCCCAGAGGTTTCACATGTGCGCCTTCGGAGTAGTAGCGATTCCCAGTGCCAGGGATGGCCGTCTGGCAGATCTGGCAGTGATGGTCGTAGAGCAGCTTGATGCCGCGGGACAGTGCCGTATCGCGGATGCGTCGTGAGACGACACTCGTCGCGAATGCTGGGTCGGGGACTGGATCCTCGGTGGTCCAGAGTTTGGCTTGTTCAGGGATGCGCTCCAACCTGAATCGCAGGACGTTGTGGCCATTTTGGCCGGTGACCGTATCCCAGTCAGTTACAAGAAACAGTCCCGCATATTGGTACCCCGTGGGCGGCGCGTACGGGTTGGATGGATGAGCGCCGCGAACAACACGAACGGGAAGGCCCTCCACCATGCTGGTTATCAGCCCCGCATTTCCGGGCGCATCGACGGACTGATCATGGGTTTGTTGAGTGGCGCCTGGTTCGCGGCCGCCATGGCCGGTATAGAAAAGGTAGTCCCCGAAATCAACGTCATCGGTGTAGCCACCAGACACGACGATCGAGTCGGCGCCATCCTGCCGAGTGCCAGAAATGCCAGCCTGAAGTGGTCGGTGCACATGGGCGTCATGAAGTTCACGACGATCAATGAACAGGTCGCCAACCTTCACTCCATCGGGAGTGCCAAAGAATCTGGCCACGGTGCCTCCGAAGCCCAGGATAGCTGCCCCGAATTCAAAGCCGTGACCGAAGTACAGTTAGCTTGTATTTAGTGTCTATACAGCTTGAAGTTGTTCAGCCGTCTCAACCGAGCAACATGCGAAGGCAAAAAGACTCTGACTTCTAGGCAGATCGGCGAGAACCTCTCTTTCATCCTTATCGAGACGCTGTTCCAGCCAAGTCTCGGACGCGATGGGTAAGTAGCGAAAGCTCTGAGGCGCCTCAACTTTCATCGAATCTCGAATCTCGCTGAGTCGGACGGAAGTCCGGAATCGACGGACTTGGGTTGTTTTGATCCCAACCGCATGGGTTCGGTTGTCGAGGTAGTCGTTGAACTCTTCTTCATCTAGGCCAAGGTAGTTACGAAGTTGCCTCCATATTGTGCGTTTATCTGCGTGCCGGATCTCAGCCGTGACAAATGATCCCACGATGGCCATGTCGGGCGAGCTCGAATAAAGGTAGACGGTGGTACCGGGTTCGAGTTTCGGGAAGCGACGGCGGAGCTCGTAAGTCTTTGAACCGTTGAGAATAGCCTCTGCGAATCGTGGGCGTATGGAAAGGAGGACCGCTTTCGTCATTTTGCTCCAATCGAGGTTCGATAAATGTTGCGGAGAAGTGTGGGGGAAATCAGTCGAGGTGAAGGGGAAATGCTTACCTTGAGTCCTAGCGCGGCGCCCGCCTCCCGATACTCACTGAGCGAGGTTGGGCGGTCGAGGATTTCTGTGTCTTCGAACTCTAGGACGTGGACTTTCCTTTTCTTATCGGAGGCCAATCTGACATCGGCCCGCCTATATACGCCCATATGGTGAAAACGATCGTGCGCGACGTCAGGGTCAAGAACGTGTGATCCTACGATGCGCGAATAGGCGAATATCGTGTGTACGCCCATTCGTCCATCTTTCGAGCAATACCACAAGACTCTGGCAGGGAGGGTCTTGAGAGGGTTATTCCTGGGGGAGCGGTAGTAGACATGTTGACGGGCCAGCCCCAGAGACTCACGTTGGTCGATCAAGTTCCTTGGGTACCCAAACAGGTTCATAGCGTGCTCCGGACGGATGGGTACCAACAGACACGTAGTCTCATCCCATATCTTAAGTGGCCAGTACCGACGTTCGATTTCGGCGACCAGCTCAGGTGTCAAATGTTCGGCGAACCCCTCGAGGTCTACGCTCATTCGAGTCGCCAGCCCCGCCACTTCTGCCGGTTCACTGATGTTAATTTCACCACCCAACGCGTCGGCCGTGTAGCCGGAAGGGGACTCCCGATATCCGTCCTGCAGTAGCGCGGCTATGGTCAAAGGATGAAGACACGGATCGAGCACGCGTACCCTCTCAGCACCCACTTTGACCGCAAGTTGGCGAAGTTGTCTCGCCAACTGGAAAGCGAGAGTTTGGGCTGTTACTCCTCGCCGGACACGCAAGAGCGGGACAATTAGCTCGTCCTCAACATGATGAGTTACTAGAAGACCTGCCATCACTTGTTGCTCCGTCAGAAGAACATGCGCGGTGTTCGTGGCCCTTTGAGCAAGCACCTCTTTTAGCCGTCGACGGAAGTCTGTTTTCCGTTCCTGCACCGGATAGTTCAAGAAAGCGTCGTCCAGTTGGTCGATCGAGAACGAGGCCGCCTCACTCCAGATGAACGCGCCATTTAGGTGTCGCGGCTGATATGTAGGCACGCTGCCAGGATCCGACAACTCGTTGACAAGTTCGAAGGGCATCAGGACTTGTAGACCGAAGTCTTCGGCGATCCACTGTTGAGTGACCCTGATAAGTGTTTCGTCGTGCGTGACGAAAAACCTAGCGCCGGCGTTGATTGCGTCGGCAAGATGATTAAGGTCCTTTTCGAGGCTCTTGTCCTTTTCCAAATCGGCCTCACCGATCCGAGCTCTCAGTGCATCCTCAATCGTGGAGTCCTTAGGGCGATTGGTGGGTAATCGAGTGAGGTTCTGAGATCCTGCAACTTGATGCCGCCGCTCTGCCGCATCGTCTAGGTCGTTCAACTCATGGTCCAATTCGGAGGACACGGCGAGTGTTACGCGGGACTCAACCCAATCACCTGTTAATTGCTCCGACAAATGACGCTGCGGGCGCAAGGTCTTCGAACTTGCCACGAGATCGATGACGATGTTGGTGTCAAGCACGGCCACTGGCAGCGCTGTTTCCAGGATCAAGTGGTCGAAAAGATCTGGCCCACCGAGTGGGCGCCACCAAATGGTAAGCGGCTCGCTCCTCAATCCTCGACCGGGGCGATCTCCTTTGGGGCTCATCCCAAGCGATTCCCAGAAGTGATTGATCTTATAGTCGCGCCGACAATGGGCTTCAAATCCTGTCGCGTTTGGATTGTCGGAGACCATACGGTCAATGAGTTGGGAAGCGATCCCGGAGTTGCGTTCCGAGCTATCGACACAGACGTGCACGAGTTTGAGGTGAGATCGTGGGCGATCGTAAATGGTGTAGCCAACGACGGTGTTGTGCCGACGCGCGACGATCAAAGCGCCGGCCGTCGCTCGGTCTTCAAAAGCCGCATCCGGCAGGAAACCCAGATACTTCTTGTTTGCCTTGTGCAGCTGCAAGACACCGGCAAAGATCGCCTCTTTGCCGGGATGGCTTGGAGACCAGACGTCAACCACAATCGTCAATATGTGCCTCCGAGCCCATCGTTCTCCTATAGAACCACAGAGGTCGAACAATTCCGTGTTACTCGATAGCTTTACTCACTTCTCTCGAGAGTTGCGTACCCTGGACTTCGCGTATCACGGTTCAAGCCCGCTCGGGATGGAGCGTTTCGGCGCAGGCTACTTCAACACCCAAGTGGTTCAGGTTGGGACTTGCCCGGCGGAGCAATGTATTGGAGATCAATTGCCGAATACTCAACGCCTGAAGATAATCGTCGAAGCGAGTTTGCGCGGCTTTAACCACCTAGTTGCTGACAATCATTGCTCTAGGTGAGGGCCTTACAATTGCACGTTCACGCGGGACGCACCACTTCAAGTTTCCCCAACTGCTGTTTCTTTACAATTTGCTCCGCAACGTATCCGGCATCCCGACGAAGTACAGACGAGGCATGCTCGCCACGACGCCGCGCTGCGCATCCGTGCGTCCGATCGACACCCACGATTTACGTATACCATTGCTATACGTATAGAAGGACTATACGCTAACGAGTGTGATCAAGTCGTTTCGACACAAGGGCCTCGAGACGTTCTTCGTCACGGGGAAGAAGACCGGTATCCGGCCGGATCATGCCACAAAACTACAAAGACAACTCGCCGAACTGGACAACGCGCGAACGCTTCAGGACCTACCTCAGTCGTGGAAGCCGCATCCGCTTTCTGGTTCCACTGCCGCTGGACGGGACGTGGCCGGGCACTATGCGATCTGGGTGAGCGGCAACTGGCGGCTGACGTTCGTCTTCGAAGGAACCGATGTTCACCTACTCGACTATCTCGACTACCACTAGAAAGGGGCAAGTACCGTGAGCATGCACAACCCTCCCCACCCGGGGCTCCTACTCGACGACTACCTGGGCGAGACCAGCATTGCCGAAGCCGCTCGCCGTCTCGGCGTCACGCGAGCGACTCTGTCGCGCATCCGCGACGGCCACTCGTCGATCAGCGCGGATATGGCGGTGCGTCTCGGCCTCCTGTTCGGAACCAGCCCCGAACTCTGGCTCGGGATGCAGACCAGCTACGACCTGTGGGTCGAACGACAGAAACCGCAGCCCAAGGTGATGGCTATCGCGAGCTGAGCGCGAACTGAAACGGCATCCGCATTGTCGGCTCGAAATTCCGTGCGCGCGGGACGGGTGGTGAGTGGGTGCTTCGTAGGCGGCACGCGCTCATCTCGCGATAGCCATCACCTTTGGCTGCGGTTTCTGCCGTTCGACCCACAGGTCGTAACTGGTCTGCATCCCGAGCCAGAGTTCCGGACTGGTTCCGAACAGGAGGCCGAGACGCACC
>JBDSZO010000274.1:0-4217 GCA_039925105.1 Terrimesophilobacter sp.
GCGGATTCGATTTCCATGGTGGAGAGCCGGTGACCGGAGACGTTCATGACGTCATCCACCCGGCCCATCACCCACACGTCGCCGTCTTCGTCGAGGCGGGCGCCGTCGCCGGCAAGGTACATGCGTCGCCGTGGTGTGCCCTCGAAGTCAAACTTCTCCCAGTAAGTTTCGATATATCGTTCCGGGTCGCCCCAGATGCCGCGCAGCATGGCTGGCCATGGTTCCGTGACGACCAGCAGCCCACCGTTGCCGTTGCCCACTTGTGCGCCGTTCTCGTCGAGTACATCTACGGAGATTCCGGGTATCGGGGTTTGGGCTGATCCTGGCTTGGTGGTGGTGATGCCTGGAAGTGCGGACACCATGATGGCGCCGGTCTCTGTCTGCCACCAGGTGTCGACGACGGGCGTCTTGCCGCCGCCGATGATGTCGCGGTACCAGACCCACGCTTCCGGGTTGATCGGTTCGCCGACTGATCCGAGCACGCGCAGCGAGCTCAGGTCGTGCGCGAGTGGGTATTCGCGTCCGGTCTTCATGAATGCTCGGATGGCGGTGGGTGCCGTGTAAAGAATGGTCACGCCGTATTTGGCGATGAGCTCCCACCACCGGCCAGGGTGCGGTGTGTCTGGTGTGCCTTCGTACATGAGCTGGGTGGCACCGTTGGCGAGCGGACCGTAAGTGACGTAGCTGTGCCCGGTCACCCAGCCGATGTCGGCGGTGCACCAGAAGACGTCGGTCTCTGGGTGCAGATCGAACACATTTTTGTGCGTGTATGCGCACTGGGTGAGGTAGCCGCCGGAGGTGTGCAGGATGCCTTTCGGCTTTCCGGTTGTGCCGGAGGTGTACAGGATGAACAGGGGGTTTTCGGCCTCGAATGGCTTGGCGACGTGTTCTGCGCTTGCGGCGTCGACACGCTCGTGCCACCAGAGGTCACGGCCCTCGACCCACTCAACCTCGTTGTCTCCTCGCTTGACGACGAGCACGTGTTCGATGGTGGTCTCGCCGCTGACTGCGGCATCCACTGCCGGCTTCAGCGGGAACACTTTGCCTTTTCGCCAGCCGCCGTCTGCGGTGATGACGAGTTTCGCACTGGCATCCTCGATGCGGGAGCGCAGCGATTCTGCGCTGAACCCGCCAAACACCACGGAATGTACGGCGCCGATCCTGGCGACCGCGAGCATGGCAACTACCGCTTCCGGAATCATCGGAAGGTAGATGGCTACGCGGTCGCCGTGGCGGATGCCAAGGTCGGTCAGAACGTTTGCGGCCCTCTTCACCTCCTCGGTGAGCTCCGCGTAACTAATTGCCCGTGTGTCGCCGGGTTCGCCTTCCCAGTGAATGGCGATCCGGTCGCCGTTCCCGGCAAGCACGTGACGATCGAGACAGTTCCAGGCAACATTCAGCTTGCCGTCAGCAAACCAGCGGGCGAATGGCGCGTTGGTCCAGTCGAGGGTTTGGGTGAATGGGGTCTCCCAATCCAGCAACTCGCGAGACTGGTCCGCCCAGAACTCGAGCCGGTCCTGTGCGGCGTCTTCATATAGTTTTGGCGTCGCAACCGCCTGTGCGGTGAACTCGGCGGAGGGGGCGAAACGCCGTACCTCATGCAGCAGGCTGTCAATGTTCTCGCTCAATTGAACTCCCAGGCGCGTCTTTGCTGATGTAGGGCGACATGTTCTGCCGCACTATTCGACATTACCGCTTTGACGAAAGTCGTCACCCAAATGGGGGTTGACTGTTATAGACTGGGGTGCGTCAGACGCAAGTTTGACCTGCAACGGACGTACGATTCCCCCCAATCAGTTCGTTGCCGTGGCGGCGCCCGTTCCCCCCAACAGGCGCCGCCCCTCTTTTTCCGCTTTTTCCTCTGTTTTCTTTGTTGCCAGCGGCTAAACCGGTGCAGGATGGTCGCTATGACGCTGGATCAGACGCTTTCGTCTCGCCGAGCGGTCGACTGGTACGAGTTGTTCTTCGACCTGGTGTTCGTGGTCGTCATTGCGATTTCGGCACACAACCTGGAACATTCACCGAGCCTAATTTCGGTGGTGTTGTTTGCCTTGTTGTTGTTTCCGCTGTGGTGGGCGTGGGTAAACCTGATGCTCACCAATAATCTGTACGGTCAGAACTATCCGGCTTTCGGTGCGTTGATGATCGCTGCCATGCCGGGGCCTGCAGCAATGGCTATCGCCATCTCTGGCGGAATCGAATCGAACGGGTGGCTGTACGCTCTCGGCGCGGTGTGGATTCGCCTTGTGCTTCTTGTCATGTGGTTGGTTCCGCAAGTGAAGCGCACCACATCCGTGCCGCTCTGGCGACCTCTCGCCTACAACCTGGGTACAGCGTTGGTGTGGTTGATTTCGATTCCCGTTCCCGCCCCGTACCGTTACACGATTTGGGTGTTGGCCGTCGTCGCCGAAATGGTGTTGCTTGCTGTGCGCAGCGGATTCGCGTCGGAGGTGTACGAACTGGCATCCGTCTCGCACTCCCTCGAGCGGGTCGGACTCTTTGTGGTCATCGTGATCGGCGAAGCGGTCTATCTCGCGGTGACCGGACTTGCCGATCATCCGACCGGGGGAGGTGCGGGGGCTGCGCTCGCCGGTTTCGTCGTCTGCGCGCTGCTTGCTCGGGCGTTCTTCCGGTGGGGTGTTCCCGGTACCGAGGCTGGCCTTGCTGCCGCGCAACGGGCCAGGTCATATTCTGCGTTGCGGGATGTCATCATGTATCTGCCGTTCCTTCTTATTGTCGGTTTGACTCTCGTGGCGGCATCGGTCGGGGTCGCTGTCACCGAGGCTGGCGCGCCACTGGAGACCGGGGCGAGAGGGCTCCTGGCGGCGGGGGTGGCCGTGTTCTACCTCGCCAATGCGATTGTCGGTTTGCGTTTGGGGCGCCGGCTGTCTCGAATCGTGGCCCTCGTGGTGCCCGGCGTGCTCTTGCCCGCGCTGGCGAGTTGGCTCAGTGGTGGGCTCGACGGTTGGGTGACGCTTGCCCTGGTCGCCGGTTCCCTCGTCGTTTTAGATCTGCTGAGCAAAGTTTTGGGGTTTAAATCGGCGCGGGAGTCTGCTCCTTCACAGGTCACCGTCTAGAGCCGGATTGCCCAATCTCCGGTGCCCGGCTCGGGTGCGGACAGCTGCCGCCTAACGTGACCTCATGGATCTCGATGCGACGCCCGTCGATGGTGGGCCGCATTTCGATAGCGTGCCACGCTTTGTTGCCACGCCTCGCTCTGTTGTGAATCCCTACGTAGCTGCCGTGCACAGCCCTCGTGGTCCAGCTGGCTCCGCCGCAACGCCCCGCACGGTCGACACGGAAATGGGCACGTCGGCCGGGGTGGTCGGATCGCGCATCCTCCCGGAATTCGGGGAGTTGGCCGAGCTGGTTCGGGATATGGAGGTGACTGATGTTTTTGTGAACGGTCCGCGTCGGGTGTGGATCGATCGTGGACATGGGCTCGAAGCCAGGCCGTCGTTGCTGTTGGATGAGGTCCAACTGCGCGAACTTGCGGTCCGCCTCATTTCACTTGGCGGGCGGCATATCGACGAGGCGACCCCGTGCGTCGACGTGCGCCTGCACGACGGTATCCGGGTACACGCCGTGCTTCCACCCATTTCGCCCACAGGTACGTTGCTGTCGGTGCGCCTGCCGCGGCAACAACGGTTCACGATGGACCAGCTCGACGTCGCCGGATTCTTCGACCTGATTCCGGTGGCCAGAGTGCGTGAGCTTATAGCCGCACGAGTCAACATACTCGTGACCGGTGCGGCGGGAAGCGGCAAGACAACACTGCTCTCCGCCCTGCTGGCCAACGCCGAACCCACCGATCGGATCGTTGCCATTGAGGATGTCGCGGAACTTCATGTCGATCACCAACACTTCCTTTCCCTCGAGGCCCGACAGGCGAACCTGGAAGGGGCGGGTGAGGTCGGCATGGCCCGGCTCGTTCGCGAGGCGTTACGGATGCGGCCGGACCGGCTCGTCGTTGGCGAATGTCGCGGGGCCGAGGTGCGCGAACTACTCGCCGCGCTCAACACCGGGCACGACGGCGGGGCAGGAACACTGCATGCAAACTCGCTTGAGGATGTTCCGGCACGGCTTGAGGCGCTGGGTGCGCTCGCCGGTTTGAGCGCGACGGCGGTTGCCCGGCAGGCGGTCAGCGCGATCGGCGCGGTTCTGCATGTAGAGCGCCACGACGGAGTGCGGCGGCTGACCCAACTTGGCCGATTCAC
>JBDSZO010000275.1:0-4313 GCA_039925105.1 Terrimesophilobacter sp.
TCAACGAGGGAGATTGCTCCATCCGGCACCGCCACCGAACGGTCGGCCACGCCCCAATAGCGCACCACATCCGGCCGGGTTTTCGCGATCTCACGATCGAGCGCGAGCGGGTTGCAGGTCGCGCTCCGTCCATAGAAACTCTCAAAAAAGACTGCGTTTTCCGGCTCAGGTCGAATCGCGCGATAGCGAGACGCCAGGCGGGCCTGCTGCTCGTCACCCAACTCATCGTCGGTGAGTGGTGCGGCGAACTCGATGACCAGCCCGTCGGCGTTGGCGTGAAAGGCGATCCGAAACAGCCCTGGTACGAGGTGTGGCTCCGGCGTAGTCCCCACCCGCGCGGCGCCGTGGTCATTTCCGGTGCAGATCAGCAGCCGGTAGGTACCCGATGGTGGCGCAAGATCTTCGCCTCCCCAACGGCTTGCCAACAACGGCATCGTGGCACGCCACCCGTGGTCCAGCTTCGCCAGTGTCGCGGTGAGTCGAAGCCGCGGGCCGACCAGGTCAACCCGGTCAGGCACATCGCCAATGCCGGTGAACTCCAGAGCTGGCGAGACGCCTGAGGTCAGTGTCACCGCGTCGATCGAGAGTGCCTGGTGCGGTGGCGGGGAGATCATCGGACTTCTTCGACTCGGGAAAGGATAATGGCGAAAACACGAGAAGTGTTGTTCCCGTCACAATACCGGTGGTGGCGGTCGGCGAGGCCGGAGGCATGCTGGGCCAGCCGCGAAACAGCCGCCTCGTCGGAGAGGAGGTCAAGCAGGCCCTGCCAGGTGGCAACCTCCGTTCGGCCGGTGAAATCGCCATACTTCTCATAGAGTCCACGTGTCGAAACGTAGTGAGTCACGTCCGGCGCGAGGAACGCGATCGGGCGCCCGGTGAGTGCAAAGTCGTACGCAACTGAAGAGAAGTCGGTGATCACAAGGTCGATGGCGGGCAGCAGCGGATTGAGGTCCTGCGCGACCTGCGAAGTCAGCATCCGGATGCGCGGCGACAGGGCGGGCCCGGCATCGTAGGCGCCAACGCTGTGCGGATGTGGCCGGAGCAGAAACAGGCCGCCGGTGCCCTCAAGGTGTTCGGCGATCGCCGCCCACTCCTGCGCATTCGGGATGCATGGGTCCGGCTCGCCGTCCCTCCACGTCGGTGCGTACAGCTCAACCGGGGTGTGGCTGTCGAGAGGCGTGCCGAGAATGTCTGCCAAACGTGCGCGGGCCTCGCCGCGATCGCCCAGCACGCTGTCGTCGCGGGGATCGCCGGTCACCACCACGCGATCACTGGGCAGGCTGAAGGCGGTGCGCAGACGTTGTGCGGACACCTCGGATGCGGCTGGCAGAAGAGAGATCCCGGCTGACTGCCTGCGATACAGGGCGCGCAGCAGTGCGCCAGGCACGAACCTGCTGCGGAAGGTGACCGGGGAGTCGAGCTGAATCCGTTTCAACGGGATTCCGTGCCACAACTGCACAACGAAACCACCACGGGTGCCGAAGCGGTTTACGTCGCCGAAGCCGTGAGTGATGACGATGACGTGCGCACGGAGGGTGAGTCGGAAACCGCGCCAGCTTGATCGAAGCACAGCGTGTAAGCCGGCAGCATGGGCGTCGTGAAGCTCTCGCCGTGACCCGGCGAGCCAGACCAACGTGAGGTCAGGGTCGGCATTGCCTGCCAGGCGGTACAAGGAAAGGGCGCCCTCGCCAACGCCCGAGCCACAACCGAAGATCCACAAATTCTTTCGACGAGGCACCACTGCGCTTGCGAGCGCGCCAAGCGCGTATAGCGGAGCGGAGAGAAGCTTTGTCGCATTCCCTTTTGCAAAGGTGAAGCTGGACACGTCTCGGTCGGGCTCTCTCGTGATGGGGGCTATCGGGCAGAGCCTAGCAGTGTGCCCAGTACCAGCATCCGACGCGTGAAAGATCAGGCCTGTGCAGTATCGGGTGCGTAACAGTCGCCGGGTTCGGTACCGCGCGCGGGATGCCACTGGTTTAATCATGGGGTGTCCGTGTTCACCGATATCAGGTCCGCTCAGCGGATAGCGAAGAACCTCATCCGGTCGCGCCGGACACGGCGGGAGCTCGCCGAAAAGTTGCCCAGTCTGAAGCAACCGGCTCCTGGCAGCATTCTCATCGCCGTCTACTTCGCTGACACCAAGGTCAACCTTTACCAGATCCGACAATGGTACGAACCGCTGGCCGAATTGGCAAAAACCTGGCCGGTCGCGATCATCGCCCGCTCGCCGGGCGCAATGCTCGCCCTGCTCGCGGAGTCGCCGATCCCGGTCGTGTACAAGCGCAAAGTGGTCGACCTTGAGCAGTTCGTCAGCGAGCAAGAGCTCCGAATGGTGTTCTACGTCAACCAGAACACCAAAAACTTCCAGATGTTCCGTTATGGGCGCATGTGGCACGTCTTCGTCAACCACGGCGAGAGCGACAAAATGTACATGACCACGAACCAGTTCAAGGCGTACGACTACAGCCTGATCGCGGGGGATGCAGCCCGAGAACGCCTCAGCCACAAATTGTGGGACTTCGATCTGGACCGGCGCGCCATCGCCATCGGCAGGCCGCAGGCTGACCACTTCGCAGGTGAGTTGCCGTACACGCCTGATGAGCGCACCGTCGTGCTCTATGCGCCAACCTGGGAGGGCGACAGGGATGCCGCGGCGTACGGGTCGATTGCGTCGCACGGTGTCGGGTTGGTCACCGCTTTGCTGGCCTCAGCACAGCATCGCGTCATCTATCGGCCGCACCCGCGCAGCGGGGTCCTTGATCCGGACTATAAGCGGGCGAACCTGGAAATCATCGCCGCGATTGCTTCCGCCAACGCGAAGGATCCGTCCGCACACCACATTTTTGACGACGGGCCGACCCTTGGCTGGCAGCTCTCGGCAGCTGATGTCGCCATCACCGACGTGTCGGCGATGGTCTACGACCGTCTTGCAGTCGGCAAGCCGCTGATTGTGGCCAGACCGTTTTCACCGAACGCCGAAGTCGACTCCGACGGCTATCTTGGGGCGGCAGAGTGGCTGGATGCTTCCGACACAGGCAACATCGTCTCTCTCGTCGACCGGGTGCAACACTCTCCCGAAGCGCAGGAGCGGCTCGAATATTGGGTCACCAAGCACTTCGGCGACACGACGCCGGGCGCGAGCACGCAACGCTTTCACGATGCCGTTGCATTCCTGATCAACGAATGGGATCGTCACGCCACGATCCATCTTGGCGACAAGCGGGTGCGGGAGTCAGATCCGTTCGATGGTGAGGGTGACGACGAGGATGACCCAACGTCATCCTTCGACTGACCCGTCTCGGTTGCCTTCTGGGCTCTTTGGTGTTCGCCGCAAACGATCCGGCACAAGCTGCCCAAGCTGCTTAAGCGGCTTCACTATGATCGCGCCGCGCTCACCATGCACCCGGATCGTCTTCGGTCGTTTCTCGCGCGGGTCCAAATCCTTCGGGAATATCGGCGGCGGAGGACCAAACGCCGTGCGGGCGCTGGTCACAACCTTGCGACCGAGCAGGTGGTTGCCGGTTCCACCGACGACGGCACCGATCCCGAAGGGAAGAAGTCGACCAACAGCACCGGTTGTGGTGTTTCTTGCGAAGCGACGCAGAAACGTTTTCTGCATTCGGTCGGCGATCTGTCCGACGAACGCTTGGGGCACATTCCGCCCGATAACGTCTCCCCAGAATTTGGTGCGCGGAACTCCCTTTCCGGTCGCTTCCGCTGTGAGATTGCGAACCAGGTCGGCGCCGGATGTCCCCAGCATCATCGCCATGACAACCGTGCGGGCGCGGTCAGGGTCGGTGACCGCAATCCCGTGGATCTCTGTGACCGATTGGGCGAATAGCGCGGTAGTTTCCAGAAAGCCGGCGGTCTCAACGCCGGTCAGGGCAAGACTGATGCCGGTACCGATGCCGGGAAACACCGCAGCCGCACCGACTCCGGCGCCACCGGCGGTGACCGCGGTGAGGTAACGGCGCTCCAGAATCTGGATGACCCTCGCGGGGGAAGCATCCGGGTGAAGCTTGCGGATTCCGCGCACATGCGCGAGCACGACGGGCCGTTGGGTGGTCAGCAGACGGTCGAATCCTCGGACCGCCATCGGAGGTTGGGTTGCCCCAGTGTTTTCGCCCCCAGTCGCACCAGCACCTTCACTGGTGGTCTCAATGGAGGGCTCGATCGCATTCATGCTGCCCCTCTCGGTTGGAGACATCAAGACTACGTTGTGACGAGCCCGTAGTCGCTGTTGTATCGGTCCAGAACGTCGGCAATGGGGGCATCCAGTACGAGTGCGCCGCCGTCCAAATACAGTCCACGGG
>JBDSZO010000276.1:0-2385 GCA_039925105.1 Terrimesophilobacter sp.
ACACCGTTGATGATGTAGTCGTCACCGTCACGCACTGCGCGGGTTGTCAGCGCCGCAGCATCCGATCCGGCACCGGGTTCGGTCAGGCAGTAGCTGCCGAGCGATTTCATGGTGCTCAGCTGCGGGATCCACTCTTTGCGTTGCGCATCGGTCCCGTAGCTGTCGATCATCGACACGACCATGTTGTGGATCGAAATGTATGCGGCGATCGTCGGGTCGCCCTTGGCGAGTTCCTCAAAGATCAGGACAGCGTCTGAGCGACTGAGACCGGACCCGCCGTACTCTTCACTGGAGTACATTCCGCCCATGCCGAGCTCGCCGGCCTTGGCGAGCACATCGAGCGGAAAGTGGTGTTTTTCGTCCCACTCGGCCGCATGGGGCGCAAGGGATTCTGTGGCAAATTGCCGAACCATGTCGACAAGGTCTTGCTGGTCGTCGCTGATGGCGTACACGCTCTTACCTCTCGTATCGCCGGGGGAAGGGTTGTCCCGGCAGCGCCCTATAATTTACTAGGACGTCCAACTATATTCTAGAGGATAGTTAAGCCTGAGCTCAGGTGCTGATGGCTCAGTCGCCGAAGATAAGAGTGGAGACCTCATGAAGATTGCAGTCCTCGTGAAAGAGGTGCCAGACACCTGGGGAGACCGGCAGATCGACGCCACAACCAAGCGGGTTGACCGCAGCGGGGACGTCGTGATCGACGAGATCAACGAGAAAGCTGTCGAGGCCGCCCTACTGGTCAAGGAAGCGAACCCTGACACTCAGGTGACTGCCGTGACGATGGGACCTGCGAATGCGCAGGATGCCATTCGCAAGGCGCTCGCGATGGGCGCGGATGCCGGAATCCACATCATTGACGACGCGCTAGCCGGATCGGACGCACTGCAGACTTCTGCAGCGCTCGCCGCAGCACTCGGGTCGCGCGAGTTCGATCTGGTGATCGCCGGAAACGAGTCCACCGACGGTCGGACGGCTGCCGTGCCCGCAATGCTCGCGGAACGCTTAGGTCTCGCGCAGGCGACCTTCCTGCGAACCCTCGACGTGACTGACGGCGTTGTGAGCGGAGAGCGGATGACCGAGGGCGGCCACGCCGAGATCCGGGCGAAGCTTCCCGCGCTGGTGTCGGTCACTGAGCAGATCGCCGAAGCCAGATTCCCCAACTTCAAAGGCATCATGGCCGCGAAGAAGAAGCCGGTCGAGAAACTCGCTTTGAGCGATCTCGGGCTCGATGCTGCAACCGCCGGTGGCGAAAACTCCTTCTCGGTCGTCAAGGATGTCGCGCCCCGTCCGCCGCGAGAAGGCGGAACGATCATCAAAGACGACGGTACGGGCGCACAGCAGCTCGCTGACTTCCTCGCTTCGGCGAAACTGATTTAGGAGCATCCGACATGTCCAACGTTCTTGTTTTGGTTGAACTGGCCAACGGCGCCCCTGTCGCTGCGACCGGCGAACTTCTGGCTGCCGCTGCCGTGCTCGGCACCCCGTCTGCTGTTGTCGTCACAGAGTCTGGTGCCGCAGATCTCGCATCCGCGCTCGGTGCGCTCGGGGCTGAGACCGTGTATGCGGCGATCATTGCCGGGTCTGATGCCATGCTGGTGACCCCGCAGGTTGCCGCGCTCGCCGCGGCGGTTGCTGCATCAAGCGCAACCGCGGTCATCGTCGGCAGTTCGCCGGAAGCCCGCGAGGCCGGTGCACGCCTGTCGGTGCGGATCGGCGGCGCCTACCAGAGTGACGTTGTCGGCATCGACGCCGATGGCACCCTCACCCAGAGCGCATTCGGTGGGTCTTTCACGGTGAAGACCAGCTCAGCTAACGGTGCGCCGGTGATTTCGCTTCGCCCAAGCTCGATCGAGGGTGCTGCCCCTGCAGCATCCGGCACGCTGCAGGAACTCGACGTCACCGACACAGCACCGACCACCGAGATCGTTTCCCGCCACGTCGAGACGGCCGCCTCTGAGCGACCAAGTCTGCAGACCGCTGACGTCGTCGTTTCCGGCGGGCGCGGGTTGGGCTCGAAAGAGAAGTTCGTGCTCGTTGAGCAGCTTGCTGATGCGTTCGGCGCTGCCGTCGGCGCCTCGCGCGCCGCAGTGGACGCCGGGTACTGCGAGCACAACATGCAGGTTGGGCAGACCGGCGTGACCGTCTCGCCGAACCTCTACATTGCCCTCGGCATCTCCGGCGCCATCCAGCACCGTGCAGGGATGCAGAGCGCAAAGACGATCGTCGCCATCAACAAGGACGACAGCTCCCCCATCTTCGAGATCGCCGACTTCGGGGTCGTCGGGGACCTGTTCACTATCGTCCCGCAACTGATTGAGGCAGTCGAGGCGAGGAAGAACGCATGACCTGGGCTGACTTTCGCGCCAGTCGTTGGTTTCGACTCGT
>JBDSZO010000277.1:0-2293 GCA_039925105.1 Terrimesophilobacter sp.
GCGGTCCGAGTGTCGGCGATTCGACCGTTGGTTGAGATGTGGGTGATCCAGACGGAACCGCAGGAACTGTACCGATTCCGAGCTGACCGGTAGCACCGAGCGCGCCGACAGTTCCGACGCCGATGGCAGCCACGACGATCGGAATCAGCCAGATAGGGCGAAGCCCGCTTTCCCGTTCCGGCGGTTCGTCTGTTGCCTCAGCCTCTTGGTGGGCAAGGACGGATGCCGGAGATCCTGACGCGTCCACCACAACGGCCTCCAGGTGGGCCTTATCCGCAATGCTCATCGCACGCAGCGCCGCCTCAGCCGCTGTGCGTTCCTCCGCCGTAGCGCCGGGGCCGTAAGCAACCCGTCGCAAGCGCGCAATCTCATCCGTGGCCCCGCTCATGCGCAGCGACCAGATGTCCGAGAAAGGTTGTTCCCGGGGTGACGAGTTATGGGTTGTGTGGATGCCCTAAAGGGGCGTCCACACAACCCATTGTTCGAGCTGAGGAGGGAACGACCTTTCTCGGACGTCCGCACCGGGAGCCCCGCCCTCAGCCGAGACGGCCTCGGAGTGAAAACGCGCGAAAGCCAGAAATGGCTTTCGCCGTTGTGCGTTTTCACTCCCACTCAATGGTGCCCGGCGGCTTGGACGTCACATCCAGCACGACCCGGTTTACACCCGGCACCTCGTTGGTGATGCGATTGGAGATGCGGGCAAGCACGTCGTACGGCAGACGAGTCCAGTCTGCCGTCATGGCATCCTCCGACGAGACAGGGCGAAGCACGATCGGATGTCCGTAGGTGCGTCCGTCACCCTGCACGCCGACCGACCGCACATCGGCGAGGAGCACAACCGGGCACTGCCAAATTTCAGTGTCAAGTCCCGCGGCGGTGAGCTCTGCACGCACAATCGCATCGGCGAGACGCAACAGGTCGAGGCGTTCCTGAGTGACCTCGCCAATAATACGAATACCGAGGCCGGGCCCGGGGAACGGTTGCCGTCCGACAATTGCTTCCGGCAACCCAAGCTCGCGGCCGATCGCCCGTACCTCGTCCTTGAACAGGGTGCGTAACGGCTCGACAAGCTCGAACTGCAGGTCCTCGGGCAGCCCGCCCACACTGTGGTGGCTCTTGATGTTTGCGGTACCAGACCCGCCGCCGGATTCGACAACATCCTGGTACAGGGTTCCCTGCACCAGAAAATTGATCGGTTCCCCATCGGCTGCCGCCTCGAGCACGAGTGCTTCGGCCGCATTCTCAAACGAGCGGATGAACTCTCGCCCGATGATCTTGCGTTTTGTCTCCGGGTCGGTGACCCCGGCGAGCGCGTCGCCGAACTGTTGAACAGCATCGACGGTGACCAGGCGAACACCGGTGGAGGCGACATAGTCTTCCTCCACCTGGCGGCGCTCATCCTCACGCAACAACCCGTGATCGACGAAAATGCAGACCAATTGATCCCCCACTGCTTCGTGCACGAGTGCTGCAGCAACCGCGGAGTCGACCCCGCCGGACAAGCCGCAAATGACCCGGGATGCTCCGACCTGGGCCTGAATCCGCTCCACCTGGTCGGCGATGACGTTACCGCTGTTCCAGTCTGCTGGAATGCCCGCGGCCCGGTGTAGAAAGTTCTCCAGCACGCGCTGCCCGAATTCGGAGTGCTTGACCTCTGGATGCCACTGCACGCCGTACAGGCGACGCTCGTCGTTGGCAAAGGCGGCAACGGGAGTTGATCCGCTGGACGCAAGCACGGTGAAACCGGCAGGAGCTTTCGCGACAGAGTCGCCGTGACTCATCCAGGTGGTTTGGGCCGCCGGCTGGTCAGCGAGCAGAGTTCCACCGTCGCCGATCACCGTCACCGGTGTGGCACCGTACTCGCGCAGTCCAGTGTGGGCGACCTCGCCACCAAGCTGGGTCGCCATGACCTGGAATCCGTAGCAGATTCCCAAAACCGGGACGCCCAGTTGGAGGATGCCCGGGTCGAGCGACGGGGAGCCCGGCTCGTACACACTCGAGGGGCCACCACTCAGGATGATGGCGGCAGGATTGCGCTCGGCGAGCTCAACAGCAGTCACCGTGTGCGGAACGATCTCCGAGTAGACGTTGGCCTCGCGCACGCGCCGTGCAATCAATTGCGCATACTGCGCGCCAAAGTCGACGACGAGAACGGGACCGGTTTCACTCACGCAGAAACCTCCGCTGCTGCGCTCACATTGGTAAGTTCCGCGTTCACGCGCCGAGGCACGGTCCGCTCGAAGAAGAAGGAGAGCAACGGAACAATGCCACCCAGTGCGATCAACAGGAAGCG
>JBDSZO010000278.1:0-2430 GCA_039925105.1 Terrimesophilobacter sp.
CGCGTCACCGGCAACGACGTCGGCCATGGCACAGCGAGAGACTGGGTGCTCAATCACGCGATGAAGGGCGACGAATTGCCCGAGCAGATCCTTCACGAACCGCAGAACGCCGCGTTCGTCGGACAATGGCTTGAAAGATGGGGACCAGTGGCCAACCCGTTGCTTTGGTCGCACGCAAAATTCATCCTGATGGAGTCGGAGGCGACGGCGGCTACATGGAGCTGACCCCCGACCGCACTCACTACTCGACTGAACAGTCAGTCGTCCTAGAGTTCTCCGTACCCGCCCCGAGCGACAGTGTTGCTGTCGTGACGAGACTCGCCGAGGAAGTCCGCACGGTGCCCGTCGCCCGCAAAGCGACAATGGTCGACCTCGGATGTTTCGAGAAGGGCGGGTACGGAGTTCGCATCGCAGGGCGGGCTACGGCGTTCGATGTGCTGTCAAACGCCTTCGAGCGCCCCCGCTACGGCTTCGTTGCTGCCATGACTCCTGGCGTGGACGTGGAGGAGGTCGCGCGCAATTTTCGCCGAATGCACCTGAATTTGGCGCAGTTCTACGACTGGGGATACCGGCACTCACAACTGATGCCACCGACCCGCAGCTACACCGACCCACTTGGTTTGGAGCGCGACCTCGATGTCGTCGATGCAATGTCAGCAGCGCTGAGTGATCTCGGGACAATCCCGCTGGGGTATTCGGCGGTGTACGCAATTGGTGCCGATGAAGTTGACAAGTGGGCCGGCTCGGTGCTGTTGCGCACCGATGGTGAGCCGTACCGTCTTGGCGAAAACTTTCTCGTGCTCGTGGACCCAGCGGAGCCGAAGTGGCTTGAGCACTACCTCTCCCAACTCGAGTCTTCGCTTGCCGGCACCGGCCTTCACGGTTTCCACCTCGACCAGTATGGCTGGCCAAAAATTGCGGTCCGACGTGACGGCACACGGGTGGATCTGGCAAACTCCTACGTCACGCTGCTGAATGCCATTCGCGAGCGGTTGCCGGACGCCTTTTTCATGTTCAACAACGTCAACGATTTTCCGACCTGGGCGACGGCTTCCGCGCCTCAGGACGCGACTTACATTGAGGTGTGGGAACCGCACGGAACGTTGCAGGATCTGGCGAATCTAGCGTTAACAGCGCTGGCTCTGCGCGCCGACCATCCACCGATCCTGTCCGCTTATCTGTCCTGTTTCGGGGAGGATGAGGAGCGCGCGAACACCGCGGCAGATCTGGTGATGGCGACCGCGTGGTCGCACGGTGCAAGCCATTTTCTGTTGGGGGAATCTGGCAACGCACTCACCGACCCGTACTATCCGCGCAATCACTCCCTGCAGCCCGAAAGCCTGACGCACTTTGCAGGTTGGTACGACTTTGCGGTCCGCTACGGTGACCTGCTGTTTGACCCACAAGCGCAGGATGTCACCGAGACCTTCACGGGCGGGATCAACGAAGACGTCACGTTCTCTGGTGCCGAATTCTCCACAAAGGCAATAGCGGGAACAGTCTGGACGCGGGTGGTGAGCACCCCACTCGGACTGGTTGTGCACTTGGTCAATTTGGTCGGTCAAGCCGAGACCGACTGGGATCGTGGCAAGAATCCAGTGGTGTCGCAGCACGGCCTCACCGTGAAGTTCGCTCTCGTCGGTCAGGGCACGCCCGTCTATTTTGCGGACGTCGAAAACCCGGACATGGTGCAACTGGCGTCCGACGGGGCGGACGTCGCGGAACAGACCAATTCGCTGTCCGCAGGGCAGACCAGAGCGACGTTCAAACTTCCCGATCTTGGTGCGTGGGGCGTTGTATTCCTGCCCGCGAATGCGTTCAGTTGAACAATGTTGACATGGTACCATTGCGGTACCAATTACGGTACCATCGGCACTATGGCAACCAATCTGAGACTGCGCCCGGAGACCGAGAAGGCCCTGCGTGAGGAGGCGGAACGTTCCGGGCGTTCGCAGCAGGACCTCATCCGTGAGGCGCTCGACCGATTCCTGGGGCTCGTCGCGCAAACGCCTGTACGCAGATCGATGGACGAGCTCATCGCGGCCGGAATCGTGCGCCCCGCGCGTGAACCGTTTCGTCGCGCACAACGTCTTCTGGAACTACCGGACGGTGTGACCTCACTGGATTTGCTCGACCGTGAAGACAGGTTCTGAGTGAACATCTATGTCGACAGCAGCGCCCTCATCAAACGGGCGATGAGCGAGCCGCAATCTGGGCGACTCATCGAAACGCTGGAAGGCCATGTTCGTGACGGTGCGACGCTGTGTTCATCGACCCTCGCCTGGATCGAGTCAACTCGAGCAATTCGGTCGCGGCTGGACGATTCGCCGCCGGCCAATGTCGTTGACACCATCGGGGCGGCACTCTCGGGTGTTCTCGAATTCCCCATTACCGATCAGGTAGCCGACATCGCCCGCCGGATTGGCCCAG
>JBDSZO010000279.1:0-20702 GCA_039925105.1 Terrimesophilobacter sp.
AGAACGTGGGCGCGGCCTCCGCGTGGACGCCAACGACGCAGGAGGTCGAGCAGATCGGCGCTCTGTTTGCCTAACTGCGGTATTTGCCTGACCACGCCGTGCTGCCGAGTGCTGCCGCTAGGGGATGAGCAGCACAACTTTGCCCAGCCCGTGGCCGGTATCCAGGTCCCGATACGCGTCGACAACGTTGTCGAGGTGGTAGCTGCTTCTGATGGGGACAACAAGTTCGCCGTCCGCTGCCAGCCGTGCGAACTCGGCGAGCTCCTGGGCATTTTTCTTTCCTCCGCCAACATGGCCGATGCCCAGCTGCTCGACGGTGTCGCTGTCGACGGTCGTATTGATCCGCTGCGGCGGGATGCCAAGCTCGAGCGCGGTCTGGATCGCGGATCCGCCGATGTGGTCGAGCGCTGCCGTGAAGCCGTCCGGTGCCGCCGCACGGAGTCGCTCCACTTCGCCGTCACCGTATCGTACGGGTATCACGCCGAGTAATCGGAGAAACTCGTGGTTGCCTGTGCTCGCGGTGCCGATTACTTTCGCGCCGGCACGCCTGGCGAACTGTGCGCTCATTATTCCTACCCCACCGGCCGCAGCGGTCACCAGAACGGTGTCGCTCGCGGTGAGGTCTAGCGAGTCGGAGGCACGCTTGGCCGTGTTCGCGACCAGGCCAATTCCTCCAGCGACAGCCCAGTCGAGGTCCACTGGTTTTCGGGCTAGCCGCGTGGCTGGCACCACAGTGTGCTCCGCTTGCGCACCTCGGCCGATCCAGCCGAGAACTTCGTCGCCGACGGCCAACCCGGTCACGTCGTCGCCAATCTCGTCGATCACGCCAGCAAATTCTGCGCCCTGCAACGAGGGGAGCGTGTGCGTTGACAGGTAGCCTCCGCGCCGGACCTTGGAGTCGAACGGGTTCAGCCCGGCAGCGCGCACTGCGACCCTGACTTCGCCAGGCCCAGCGTGCGGGGTTGGCACCTCGACCACCGTGAGCACCTCAGGTCCGCCGTATTCGCTGTAACTGACTGCCCTGGACATCCCGGTCTCCCTTATTCGCTTCTCCCTATCGATCCTAGAGCGGCAGGATCGGAGTTTTCGCGCGGCCAACGTGGTGCTGCAAAGTTTGCGGAGTGAGTACTCACTCAGTTACAATAATCCTTGTGAATTTGACGAAGCGAGCCGTGACAACACGAACTGCGGCAACAAGTCCTCGTGCGCGCCCGATGTCGCCACACGAGCGGCGGGCATCCATCATCGACGCCGTCATGCCGCTTCTGGTCGAGAACGGGCGCGACGTGACATCAAAGCAGATCGCTGAGGCGGCCGGCGTTGCTGAAGGGACCATTTTTCGCGCATTCGGCGACAAGGAATCCCTCATCGAGGCCGCGATTGCAAAGTTTCTCGATCCGGAACCACTCCGCAGGGGGCTTCGCGCTATCCCATCGGAACTGCCTCTCGACGACAAGGTCATGCGGATCGTGGAGCTGATGCTCGAGCGGTTCAGCGAGATTTTCCGCGTGATGGCGGCGATCGGTGGTACTCGGCCACCGAAGCACAGCCATCGACATATTCTTGCTGCGATCATTTCCGACGTGCTCAGCCCACAACTCGACGAGTTGAAGTGGTCGCCAGAGCGGACCGCCCATGTGATCCGCCTCGTCACGTTTTCTGCATCGTTTCCGCAACTCAATGAGGGAACAGAATTCACCCCGCGCGAACTCGCTGAGATCATTCTTTACGGCATTGCCGGAAAACCCGCCGCTACACGCCCCACCACAACCACCGAAAGCCAGGACTGACCCGCATGTTGCTCAAGATTCTCCGCACGTACCTTAAGCAGTACTGGCCAATGCTCGTCGCGGTCGGCGTGTTCCAGCTCGCCCAGTCGCTTGCCTCGCTCTACCTTCCCAGCCTGAACGCAGACATTGTCGACAACGGAATTGCGAAGGGGGACATCCCGTACATCTTCACCGTTGGCGCAGTGATGCTCGGCATCACACTGCTGCAGATCGTGTGCGCGATCGTCGCGGTGTACTTCGGGGCGAAGGTGGCCATGTCGCTTGGTCGCGACCTGCGCAGCGGGATTTTCCGCACCGTGAGCGAGTTTTCGGAACGTGAAGTGGCTCAGTTCGGCGCTCCGTCACTCATCACACGCACGACAAACGATGTGCAGCAGGTGCAGATGGTCACCCTCATGAGCCTCACGTTGTTCATCTCTGCACCGATGCTCGCGATCGGCGGAGTCATCATGGCGCTGCAGCAGGATGTCGGGCTGTCCTGGCTCATGGCGGTCAGCATTCCGATCCTGCTTGTTGCTGTCGGACTGATCATGGTGCGGATGGTTCCACTATTTCGACTCATGCAGAAACGCATCGACAAGGTCAACCTTGTCCTGCGAGAGCAACTCACGGGAATCCGGGTCATCCGCGCCTTCGTGCGGGAAGGCCACGAGACAGACCGGTTCGCCAGCGCAAACGCGGAACTCACGCAAACCGCGATCAGTGCAGGGCGATTATTTGCCCTCATGTTTCCCACGGTGATGCTCGTCATGAACGTGTCCACGGTTGCCGTCATCTGGTTCGGCGGCATCCGGGTAGGGGAGGGTGACATCCAGGTCGGAACGCTCATGGCATTCATGCAATACCTTATGCAGATTCTGATGGGCGTCATGATGGCGACCTTCATGGGCATCCTGTTGCCGCGAGCTGCGGTGAGCGCAGACCGTATCGGCGAAGTGCTCAATACGAAGACTTCGGTGACGCTGCCGAAAGATCCTGTGATGTCGGTCTCCGAGACCGGCACGGTCGAGTTCCTCGACGCGACGTTCCAGTATCCCGGCGCAGAGGAGCCGGTGCTGAAAAATCTCACCTTCGCCGCGCGTCCGGGCAAAACAACGGCAATCATCGGTAGTACTGGCTCAGGTAAAAGCACCCTGGTCAACCTGCTTCCTCGCCTTTTCGACGTAACGGGCGGCGCGGTTCTCGTTGATGGGGTGGACGTCCGCACACTCGACCCTGACCTGCTGTGGAGTCTGATCGGTCTCGTCCCGCAAAAGCCGTACCTGTTCTCCGGCACTGTCGCAAGCAACCTCCGCTTCGGAAAACCGAATGCGACCGATGACGAGCTGTGGGAGGCGCTGGAGATTGCCCAGGCGAAACACTTCGTGCAGGAGATGGATGATGGCCTTGATGCCCCAATCTCTCAGGGCGGAACAAATGTGTCAGGTGGGCAGCGCCAGCGACTCGCCATCGCAAGAGCGCTCGTCAAGAAGCCCGAAATCTACGTGTTCGACGACTCCTTCTCGGCCCTGGATACCGGCACAGATTCGCGCCTGAGACAGGCGCTCAAGAGAAAAGTGAGTGGCGCGACGATGATCATCGTTGCCCAGCGAATTTCAACGATTGTCGACGCCGAACAGATCATCGTGCTGGAGAACGGCGAGATCGTCGGAGTCGGAACCCACGACGAGTTAAACGAGAACAACGAGACGTACGCCGAAATCGTGGCGTCGCAACTCACGGCGGAGGAAGCACTATGAGCGACGACAAGCAAGCCAGCACAACTCCTCGTCCGCCGGTCAGGCGCGGCCCGATGGGCGGGGGCCCGTTCGGCGGCGCCAGCATGCCCACCGAGAAGTCGATGAACTTCGGGCCATCCGCCAAACGATTGATCGGGCAATTGAGACCCGAGTGGATGCGCGTCATCTGGGTACTTCTCCTCGCTATTGGCAGCGTGGGAATGACAGTCATTGGTCCAAAGCTCCTCGGTAATGGAACAACGCTGATCTTCGAGGGGGCGATATCGAAGATGCTTCCGGCAGGGGTGACCAAGGCGCAGATCATTTCGGGTCTTCGCGCACAGGGACAGGACGGCCAGGCAGACCTCCTGAGCGGCATGCACCTCACCCCAGGAATTGGAATCGACTTTCACGCGTTATCGATGATTTTGATCTGGGTGCTCGCGCTCTACATCATGTCTTCCGTGTTTGGCTGGTTGCAGGCGTACGTGCTCAACGATGTCGTGCAGGCCACGGTCTACCGGATGCGGGAAGACATCGAGAAGAAGATCAATCGCCTCCCGCTCAGCTACTTCGACAAGACACCCCGTGGCGAGCTCCTCAGTCGGGTCACGAACGACATCGACAACATCTCGCAGAGCCTGCAGCAGACGCTGAGCCAGATCGTTACCTCGTTGCTGATGGTGATCGGTGTGCTGACGATGATGCTTCTGACTTCGCCACTGCTGACGCTGATCGCGCTTGTCACGATTCCGCTGTCGATCGTCATCACCGTGGTGATCGCGAAGCGCTCCCAGAAGATGTTCGTCGCGCAGTGGAAGCACACCGGAGAACTCAACGCCCAGATCGAGGAGAACTTCACCGGCCACGCGCTCGTGAAGGTGTTCGGTCGCCAGAAGGAAGTTGCTGCGGTCTTCACCGACAAGAACGAGGAGCTCTATCAGGCAAGCTTTGGAGCCCAGTTCGTCTCCGGAATCATCATGCCGTCGATGATGTTTGTCGGAAACCTCGTGTACGTCGCGATCGCCGTCGTCGGTGGCCTTCTGGTAGCAAACGGATCGATGCGTATTGGGGACATTCAGGCATTCATCCAGTACTCGCGCCAGTTCACCCAGCCGGTCACCCAGTTGGGAAGCATGGCCAATTTGCTTCAGTCGGGTGTTGCCTCTGCCGAGCGCGTGTTCGAGTTTTTGGATGCCGACGACCAGAGCGCTGACGCGGCGCCGTCGCAGTCGCCGACGGTCGCCAGTGGCCGCCTCGAGTTCGAGGACGTGTCGTTCCGGTACACCGAGGACAGGCCGCTCATCGAACAGGTGGATCTTATCGCCGAACCTGGGCACACGATTGCGATCGTCGGGCCGACCGGTGCAGGAAAAACAACTCTCGTGAACCTCATCATGCGGTTTTACGAACTGAACTCCGGCCGGATCACGCTCGACGGTGTCGACATCGCCACGATGACCCGTGACGACTTGCGCACTCGCATCGGCATGGTGTTGCAGGACACCTGGTTGTTTGCTGGCACGATCCGCGACAACATCGCCTACGGGCGCCCGGATGCCACGGAGGAGGAGATTATGGACGCGGCAACCGCAAGCTATGTTGACCGGTTCGTGAAAACCCTCCCTGACGGCTACGACACGCTGCTCGACGACGAGGCCTCGAATGTGAGCGCAGGGGAGAAGCAACTGCTGACAATCGCACGGGCGTTCCTGGCGAAGCCCAGTGTGCTCATTTTGGATGAGGCGACGAGCTCCGTGGATACGCGTACGGAGGTGCTCGTGCAGCACGCCATGGCGGCGCTGAGGAGCGATCGCACCAGCTTCGTGATCGCGCACCGGCTCTCCACCATCCGCGACGCCGACCTCATTCTCGTCATGGAAAACGGCCAGATTGTCGAACAGGGAACCCACAGTGAACTGCTCGAGGCGGATGCTGCCTATGCTCGGCTCTACGACGCGCAGTTTGCCGGACCAATCCTGACGGACGAGGAGCGGAACGACGAGTCGCTGATACCGGAGGCTTAACCGCCAACGAGCGGCGACATCACCTTGGCTGTCAGAGAGGGACGCCGGGTGATGCGCTCTTCAAGGTCAGCGATGTCCATGGCCACGAGGCCAAGGTTGGCTCCGATGAAACGTAAAGGCTCCAGTTCCCAGTTGCGCGAGCGGTGATTCACCCAGGGAAGTTCGCTGAGATCGGAGTCCGTTCCGGTGACCAGGTCGGCGATGGTGCGCCCGGCGAGATTTGTCGTGCTCAGCCCGTCGCCGACGTACCCGCCAGCGGTGGCGATACCGGATGCCGCATCGAACGTCACAGCAGCATGCCAGTCTCGCGGAACCCCGATCGGGCCGCCCCAGCGGTGGGTGATCGCGGTGTCGGCGGTCTGTGGAAACAACTCGATCAGGGCGCGTCGTAGATGCTCGAATACGCGGGGAGCCTGATCGTAGCCGGGTCGGATGGCGCTGCCCCAGTGATATCGGGCACCCCGTCCACCGAACGCGAAACGGTTATCTGCGGTGCGCTGGCCGTAAATGAGCAGGTGCCGGAAGTCGCTGAATGTTTGGCCGTGCTCGATACCGATCTCCTCCCACACTGCATCCGAGAGTGGCTCGGTGGCGATCATGAGCGAGTAGAGCGGAAGGACTCGACGGTGGGTTTGCGTGAGCGTCGCGCCGTAACCCTCTGTGGCGATGACGATGTTCTTCGCTGTCACGGTTCCGTGAGCAGTCACTACCTTCTTGGCTTCCCAGGCCATGACCTCGGTGCCCTCAAAGATTGTGGCGCCCAGTGACTCGACTATTCTCGCGAGGCCGCGCACCAGTTTGGCCGGGTGAAGGCGTGCGCAAGCAGCTTCATGCACCGTTGCCAGAGTTCCGGCAGGCCAGAATCGTTCAGTTTCGTCCAAACGCACCCTGTCGACACCGTAGTGTTCGGCCTCCGCCAACTCGGCTCGTGCCCTCGCCAGCTGAGGTCCGGAACGGGCGAACTGCAGCGTTCCACCGCGCGCATAGTCGCAGTCGATGCCCTCAGCTTCGGCAGCTCTCCCGACTTCTGCAACCGTGTCGATCATGGCGCGGCGCATCGCGAGGGCAGCATCCAGTCCGTGGCGACGCTCAAGGGACGCGGTGGACGCCGGGAACAGCGCAGAACACCAGCCACCGTTTCTGCCAGACGCCCCGAACCCGGCAATGTGCTTCTCCAGAATGGCAACGCGCAGGCCGGGGTCGCGTTTCAGCAGGTAGTACGCACTCCAGAGTCCGGTGAGCCCACCGCCGACGATCGCGACATCGAATTCGCGATCGCCCGGCAGCGCTGCGCGGGGCGCAAGATCATCCAGACCCGACTCGACGAGCGAATCGAACCAGAAGCTCAGGTTCCGGTGGTCTCCCGCTAAAGCCTGGTCCACGCTTCACTCAGCACGCTGCGCAGGATGCCCTCGATCTCGTCGAACTCTTTCGGCCCGATGGTCAGCGGTGGAGCAAGCTGCACGACCGGGTCGCCTCGGTCATCCGCACGGCAGTAGAGACCTGCATCGTAGAGGGCCTTGGAGAGGAATCCGCGCAGCAAGCGCTCGGACTCTGCGTCGTCGAATGTTTCCTTCGTCGCCTTGTCTTTGACCAATTCGATACCGAAGAAGTACCCGTCTCCGCGCACGTCACCGACGATCGGCAGGTCCATCAGCTTCTCGAGGGTTGCCCGGAAGATCGGCGAGTTCTCCTGAACCCGCTCGTTCAACTTCTCCTCCGCCATAATGTCGAGGTTCGCGAGCGCGACGGCAGAGGACACCGGATGCCCACCCCAGGTGTATCCGTGGTAGAACGTGGTGTCGCCGTGCTTGAACGGCTCGTAGATGCGCTCGTTCACGATCGTGGCGCCGGCGGGCGAATACCCGCTCGTCATGCCCTTCGCACAGGTGATCATGTCCGGCACAAAGTCATAGGTTGTCGATGCAAACGTGTTTCCGATGCGACCGAATCCTGTGATGACCTCGTCAGCGACGAGCAGCACATCGTGCTTGTCGCAGATTTCGCGAACTCGCTGGAAATAGCCGGGGGGTGGCGGGAAGCATCCGCCGGAGTTCTGCACCGGTTCGAGGAACACGGCGGCGACCGTCTCTGGGCCTTCGAACTCGATCATCTCTTCAATGCGGTTCGCTGCCCACTGGCCGAACTGAACTTCCCTCGACTGTCCTGAGCTTGCCGACGGGATGAATCCGGCCTCTTCTGCACGGTAGTAGTTCGTGTTGGGAACACGGAAACCACCCGGGGTTACCGGTTCGAACATCTCTTTCATGCCCGGGATGCCGGTGATCGCGAGCGCACCCTGCGGTGTGCCGTGGTAGGCGATGTAGCGGGAAATCACCTTGTGCTTCGTTCCACGCCCTTGAAGTTTCCAGAAGTACTTGGCGAGCTTGAACGCGGTCTCGTTCGCCTCGCCACCACCGGAGGAGAAGAAGACGCGGTTGAGGTCGCCCGGCGCCTCCGCGGCAAGCCGGTCAGCGAGCTCGATCGCGGTGGGGTGCGCGTAAGACCAGGTCGGGAAGAACGCGAGTTCCTCGGCCTGCTTCGCGGCAGCCTCGGCGAGCCGGCGACGACCGTGGCCAACATTGACCACGAAGAGTCCGCTCAGTCCGTCGAAGTACTTTTTGCCCTTGCTGTCCCAGATGTGGTGACCTTCACCGCGCACGATGATGGGGACGCCGTGGCCGTCCTCCATGACGGACTGCCTCGCCATCGCCATCCAGAGGTGGTCTTTGGCCTTCTGCTGCAGCTCGGCCTCGTTATAGGTGGTGACAGGTGTTTCGAGCATTGTCATTTTTTCTTACCTTGTTCCCCAGTTGTAGAACTGCTTTTGTAGTTTCAGATACACGAACGTTTCGGTGGATTGCACGCCGGGAATCCCGCGGATCTCCCGGTTGAGTAAATCGATCAGGTCATCATCGTTCTCACAAACAACCTCCGCCAAAATGTCGAAGCTGCCTGCCGTGAGCACGACGTAGTCCACCGCGCTAATTTGGCTGAGCCGGTCCGCGACACTGGTCGCGTCACCGGCCACCCGGACACCGATCATGGCCTGACGGTAAAAGCCAAGCTGCATCGGGTCAGTCACGGCGACGATTTGCAGGACGCCAGAGTCCGTCAGCTTCTGCACGCGCTGGCGCACCGCGGCTTCGCTAAGGCCGACCGCCTTGCCAATCTCGGCATAGGAGCGCCGACCATCGGTCTGCAGTTGTTCGATAATCGCTTTGGAAACGTCATCCAACTGCATTGGCTTGCCAGCATTGGGACCCATGCAACGATTCTGTCAGTGAAAGCTGATAGATACAAGCGAATCCGTATGCAGAATGACAACTAACAACGAAATCAGTGGAATTTTTGGGGTGGTTTACGACAGCCCGGGTGAGGTTCGGTCGAGTGTCAGCGTTGTGGAAACTGTTCTTGATGTCAGTGATCCTTTTGCCGGGAATACCACGGCGCACAAGGTCGGTGAGGTAACGCAGGCCCCTGGTTGGGCGAATGGCGCCCATCGGTATGCGAGTATCAACGGGTGGAGAGTGCCGCTCAACCAGTCGTGTCGCATCGGGCTAGTGCTCGGGTTGCTGTGATGCTGATTGTTGGCACGCTGGTCGGTGCGCTCGCCGCCGTTCTGGGCGCGTCCAGGTATGCGGTCATTATCGGGTGGATTGCCGCAGCGCTCAGCTACACGTTGTGGGTGTGGTTGAGGATCCGCAGGATGGATAGTGCCGAGACCAAATCTCATGCCACCAGGGAGGACCCGTCCCGTGGCGTCGCAGACCTCCTGCTCGTGTTGGCGAGCCTTGCTTCGCTGGGGGCTGTCGCTTTTGTACTGATCAGCGCTTCCCGTTCGAGCGGGTTTGACCGTGTGCTCCTGGCTTCGTCGGCGGTTGCGGCTGTCGCACTATCCTGGGCGCTCATTCACACCCTGTTCATGTTGCGGTATGCCTCCGCCTACTATTCTGGTGAGCCAGGTTCTTCTGGCGATCCTGGCGGGGTGGATTTCCATCAGGATGAGGACCCGAACTATGGCGACTTCGCGTATCTTGCCTTCACGCTCGGTATGACATACCAGGTTTCCGACACCGACTTATCGAGCCGCAGGTTCCGAATGTTGGCCCTTCAACACGGAATTCTGTCATTCGTTTTCGGCGCAGTGATCCTGGCGACCATCATCAACCTCATAGCCGGATTGGGGGCATGATCTTGTGAGAGGGCCCCATGATTCTGTGCGCCGACCGAAGGGTGAGACGGGCGAGCCCGATGTCGCTGACACTGTCATTGGTGCAATGCCGACGAGACCAGCCTTACCAGCATTGCCCGATGATGACACTCTCGTTCCTCCAGCGTCGCGGGCACCATTTCCTCTCGTCGAGCCGGACACTGGCCGCCGGTCTTCGCCGGGGGAGCAGCCAACGTCGCAGGCCATGGCCGATGAGGTTGTTGCCACAGAATGGGAGCCGGAGCCGCGACCACGAGGGCACCGCGTGCACGCCATCCACATTGGCAACCATGAGGCAATCCCGTTGGACGCGCCAGCTTTGATCGGTCGACGACCGAGTTCCCCGCGCATCGCAGGAAACGTGCACCCCAAGTTGATTCGTGTTCCTTCTCCAACTCGGGAGATCTCCAGCACGCACGTCGAAATCCGGCAGGAGGGTTCCGCCGTTGTGGTGACCGACCTCGATTCGACGAACGGCACACTCATCGCAGTTCCCGGGTTTCCCTCGCGGAAACTTCGTCAGGGTGAGTCGGTGGCTGTGACGCCAGGCACGGTGGTGGAGTTGGGCGACGGAATCGCCATCAGAATCCTTCCGCTCCCCGGGGTGTCACCGTGACGGTTCTCGGAACAAACACCGCGCGTCATGACGTCGTGCTTCCTGGCGGTGCCGACACTGTGCTGTCGCTCCGCTGGGGTATTGCGACAGATATCGGGCACAAGCGGGCGCACAACGAGGACAGCCTGATTGCCATTCCGCCCGTGTTCGCGGTGGCCGATGGGATGGGTGGTCACGCTGCCGGGGATGTGGCAAGCGATGCTGTGGTGAAACGCCTTGCCGAGCTTGCGCCGGCCGATCCTGGCGCGCAGCACCCCGAATTCACCACCCCGGAGGACGTTCTGGAAGCGTTGCGGTTGGCGACGAGCGACATTGCCGGTGCGGTCGATGCGCCAGAAGTCGGTGCTGGCACAACGGTGACCGGAGCCGCTTTAACCCTTCACGAGGGCATTGCCTACTGGGCGATGTTCAACGTCGGTGACTCAAGGCTGTACCTTTTCGAACGCAATGTGCTCACGCAGGTTTCGATCGATCATTCTGTGGTTCAGGAAATGGTGACAGCGGGGCTGATCACTGCTGCGGATGCTGAACACCATCCGGACAGCAACATCATCACCCGTGCTGTCGGCTTCAATGCTGAGCCGGCACCGGATTTTTGGATTGTTCCGGTTGAGCCTGGCACTCGCCTTCTGCTCTGCTCCGACGGTCTCAGCCGGGAAGTCGACGACCTTCGCATCCGACTTCACCTTGCGGCGAAGCTGACCCCGGAGCACACTGCCCAGGCCCTCGTCGATGCCGCCCTCGCGTCCGGTGGGCGGGACAATGTCACTGCCGTCGTCGTCGACATCCTCGACCGGGGCGCGCCACGGCAACCCAAGGCCCGTTTGGCCGGCTGAACGCTGCAAACACGGGGGTCTGTCCCCATAACTGGGTCTCCTGTGAATGTCTGCAACGCTGCGATACTTAGCCTCAAGTACATCGCCCGTCTGCCTACAATGGTTCACTGGGCGCTGGGTCCGCACCACCCGATGCGGAGTGCCCGCGAGTAATTAAGCGAGGGGGCGCGATGGTCAGACGTTTGCCGTCACTTCCCCCCGTCCTGCCCGGTTTCTCCCACGTGCACATTCTTGGCTCTGGTGGGTTCGCCGACGTTTTCCTTTACGAGCAGAATATGCCGCGCCGACAGGTGGCGGTCAAAGTCATGCTCAGCGAGATGGTCAACGATCAGGTGCGTCAGATGTTTCAGGCCGAAGCAAACCTGATGGCCCAGCTGAGCGCACACCCGTCCATCCTCACGGTGTATCAGGCCGGGGTGTCGGCTGATGGCCGACCCTTCCTGGTGATGGAGTTGTGTTCGCCAACGTTGAGCGAAAGATACCGGCGTGAACGCATTCCCGTTCCGGATGTCCTGCAGATCGCCATTCGGATCGGAAGTGCCATCGAGACGGCGCACCGTTCCGGTGTCCTGCATCGCGACATCAAGCCATCAAACATTCTCACGACCGCCTACGGCCACCCAGTGCTTTCCGACTTCGGAATCGCGTCAACGTTGAGCGAGTCAGGGCACCTCGAGGCTGTCGGGATGTCGATTCCCTGGTCGGCACCGGAAGTCCTGATGGACGAGACGTCCGGAACCGTTGCGTCGGAAGTCTGGTCACTCGCTGCAACGGTCTACTCCCTCCTTGCCGGGCGTTCACCGTTTGAGATGCCGGGGCAGTCCAACAAGTCTGAGGAACTCATTTCGCGCATCAATCGTGCAAAAGTGCAACCGGTTGGCCGCTCCGACGTTCCACCAAGCCTTGAACGGGTGTTGCAGGAGGGGATGTCTCGCAAGCCGGAGAACCGTCCGAGGAGCGTGATGGAGTTCGTTCGCGAACTGCAGTCGATCGAGTCTGAGTTGGGTGTTGCCCAAACGCCGGTCGAGGTGGCAGTCGACGATTGGGCGCTGGCCACGGTTGGCGAGCTTGGCGAACGTACGCGGATTCGGGGAGTTGCCGGCGCGAATCCGACCGAGGCTGCCCGAAAACGTCGGAGGGTGCGGAAGGTTGCCGCAGAGTTCACGCCGATCGACGCAATGGTGCGGGAATTGTCTCCTGTTGCTGCGAGCCAGGGAACAATGGGAAGCACGCAGGGTCGGGGGATGCAGGTACTGGCCTGGGCACTCATAGTCAGCGCCGTCATGGTGATCGCTCTTGGCGTTGTGGCGACACTCGTTTTGTTCCGCACCAACTCGAGCGTGATCCCCAGGGTCACGGACATCACCGCACAGCAAACCGCGACGTCGATCGACTTCCGTTGGGCTGATCCTGGCCTTGGTGCCGGCGACAGCTACCAGATTTCAACAACCACCGGTGCCTCGGACAGTTTTCAACAGTCCAACACTTTCTCCATCGACGCCCACGCGGGTGATCGCGTGTGTATCACCGTAACGGTCAATCGCGAGGGGAAAGCTGGAGAGCCCAGCAACCAAAAGTGCGTGGACTTCGACGGCTCATGAGTGCTCATGGTTAGGCGTTGGTTGGCGTCACACAAATCACTCGCGACAACGTTGACGAGCGGGACAGTTATTGCCGCCCTCATCGCCACCATCGCAGTGGTGTCTGGTGGGTTTCCGGCGCAAAAGTTGGCACTCAACGACGCGTCAGTGTGGGTTGCGAATGGCTCAAAGCAGGTTATTGGGCGGGCCAATATCGAGATCATGGAATTGAACACGGTCGTGGAGAGCGCAAGTTCGGAAATCGACGTCGTGCAGCAGGGTGCGAGCGTTATCCTTTTTGACAAGGGCAACAGCAAGGCCGACATCGTCGACCCTGCGACGTCTACAGTCCTGGACACGGTCCCACTTCCGACCGGGTCGCCGGAGCTCTTTCTCGCTGGGGACAACGTTGTTGTCGCTGACAGTGAAGGAGAAGTGTGGATCTCGCCGATGAGCGCGTTTTCGCGCTTCGATGCTGCGACCGCACCCACGCTGAATCTTGGCGGTGGTTCGGTGTACTCGATGTCGCCAGACGGGATCCTTACCGCTTTCTCCCAGGCAGCACGGACGGTGTACCGCATCGACGCCGCCAGCACGCTGGCCGTGCAGGAGACGCATGACCTCAATTTCGGTACCGAAACCAGCCCTCTGAGTGTCACGTCGGCAGGAACACACTGGGCTGTGTTCAACGAGGCGACGAGAGTGCTGGTGGTCGACGGGCACTCGGTCGATCTGGCTGCCACGATTGCGGGTGGCGACCGAGCACAATTGCAGCAGCCGTCGCGTGGTGGCGACCGCATTCTTATTGGATATCGTGAAGGATTGCTGGCGGTTCCGGTTCAGGGTGGCGCTCCCGTGTCGCTCCTTGACGGTCGAAGCGGTGTCGCGGCAGCGCCCTTGGTTATCGGCGCCTGCCGGTTCGCTGCGTGGGCAGACGGTTCTGCGTGGCGGGACTGCCCCGGCGACGGTGGCGGTACGCTGCTCTCGCTCCAGGACATGCCTTCTGGCGCCGCCCGGTTGACGTTCGCGTCGAACGGGGATCGGATTGTTCTGAGCGACCCCCGTGGCGGAGGCGCGTGGGCAGTACAGAGCCGCGGAGAGTTGATCGACAACTGGGATCAACTTGTCACGGTCCGCCAAAACCAACAGGTGGTAGTCGAAAATGATCTCGACACACCACCCCAGTATGAAAAAAACCAACAGCCCCCTGTTGCCGTTGACGACGCTTTTGGAGCGCGGCCCGGTCGCAGTTCGGTTTTGCCGGTACTCCTCAATGACTACGATCCGAACGGCGACGTTCTCGTCGTCTCACAGGTGTCACCGATTGCCGAGAGCGTTGGCCGGTTGGATTTGATCAACAACAGCCAACAAGTGCAGCTGACGTTGAGCCCACTGGCGAGCGGGACAGTTGTTTTCAACTACACGATCACCGACGGACGGGGTGGTGAGGCATCGGCAAAAGTGAAAGTCACAGTGCGTTCAGCCGAAGAGAATTCGCCACCGGTTCAGGTTCGCAAAACGCGTGCGGTCGTCGCTCAGGGCGGCAGAGTGACGACCTCGACCCTTGGCGACTGGGTTGATCCGGACGGAGATCCGATCTACCTCGCATCGGCAATAACCACTCTCCCTGACACGGCGAGTTTCAAGCCTGAGGGTACTGTCACATTCGTTGAGGGCGGTGCAGCGAGTCAGTCACGCTCGGTTGCTCTGGCGGTCACCGACGGCAAAGCCACAGGAACGGGGAACCTTTCGATAACGGTCGGTGCGCCCGGGAAAGTTCCCATTCTCACTGATCCATTCGTTGTGCTTGCCTACGCCGGACAGGAGGTGACGATCCGTCCATTGGAGCACGTGCGCGGCGGTACCGGCACGATTAGGCTCAGCGGCGTTCCGTCCAGGACGGGTGCTGAGATAACACCACGACTCGAAGCGGGGACGTTCCGTTTCTCGAGCGACCAGGTACGCACTTTCAATGTGGATTACGTCGTCAGTGACGGCGACCAGACCGCGACCGGCACAGTGCGCATTGACGTTTCGTCCCAGCCGGATGCAAACTCCAAACCGATCACCGTGCCGAAGACCGTGTTCGTGAAAACTTTGAGCACCAGCACGGTGGATGTTGCCGACACTGACATTGATCCGGCGGGAGGCGTGTTGTTGGTGACGGGCGTGTACAACATCCCCACCGGTGCAGGCGTTCAGGCAGAGGTTCTGGATCAGCGCTCGGTTCGGGTCACGCTAACATCGCCGCTCGACTCCCGGCCAGTGTCGTTCAACTATCGGGTCAGTAACGGGCTTGCGGAGTCTGAAGGCACCATCACTGTCATTGAGATCCCGCAACCGGTGAGACTGCAACCCCCGATCGCAACCGACGACACCATTTCGGTGCGTGTTGGTGCGGCGATCGACATTCCCGTTCTCGACAACGACGTCCAACCTGATGGTGAAGAATTGACCCTCAACCCGCAGTTGTCATCAACTCTCACCGGCGACTCTGGATTGCTTTTCGCCTCCGGCAACATTCTGCGGTATCTTGCCCCTGAAACTCCCGGGAATTTCACCGCAAGCTACAAGGTCAGCGGCCCGGACGGGCAGAGCGCTGAAGCGCGAGTCCACATTTCTGTGCGCGAGGCTGTCGAAGCGACCAACAATCCGCCGGTGCCGACCACAGTGGTTGCCCGTGTGCTGGCCGGAGAGTCGGTGAACATTCGGATACCGCTTGCCGGAATCGATCCCGACGGCGACTCGGTGCAATTGTTGGGCCAGGAGACGAACCCGGAGAAGGGTGCGGTCACCACTGTCGGATCGGACAGTCTGCGGTACGAGGCCGGCACCTACTCGGCCGGGACAGACTCCTTCACCTACACCGTCATTGACTCCCTGGGAGCGCGCGCCACCGGAACGGTGCGAATTGGGATCGCCCAGCGCCTGGAGGGTGCCAGAAACCCGGTCGCGACGGCGGACGAAGTGTCCATGCGTCCCGGGGGCACGGTCACCATCCAGGTTCTCGCCAATGACTCAGACCCTGATGGCAGCCCACTGACAGTCATTGGGGTTCAACCGACCAACGATCCTAAAGTTGTCGCGACAACCGATGGTACGGTCGTCACCGTCACCCCGCCCGCGGCTCCCGGCCAATACGGGCTGTTCTACTCAATCGAGAATGAGCTCGGTGGTACCAGCCAAAACTTCATCACCGTCACCGTGTCTGCCGATGCGCCGCTCGCGTATCCGATAGTGCACGACACGGTGCTGGCCCTCACCGACATTGTCGGGCGCGACACTGTCGACGTTGACGTGCTCGCCAACGCATTCTTCGCGGATGGGCCGACGTCGTCCCTTAAACTGTCGCTCCTTCCCGGTTATGACTCTTCGGCATCAATCACCGGTGACAAGCGCGTCCATGTGACCGTCGGACGCAAGCGTCAAATCATTCCGTTCGCGGCAACAAACCCTAATGACTCATCGATCGTGTCGTACGCGTTCGTGTGGGTCCCCGGCTACGATGACGCGCTACCCCAACTCAACCGGAAAGCACCACCACTGGTTGTGGCGAGCGAGTCGACCCTCATCATCCCGCTGAACAACTATGTTCTCGCCATTGGCGGAAAGCAGGTCCGGCTTGCCGACACGACAACCGTTCTCGCAACGCACGCGAATGGAGACAATTTAGTTGTCGATGCGCAGACGCTGAAATTCACCTCCTCGGACAAGTATTTCGGTCCGGCCTCGATATCCTTCGAAGTGACGGACGGCACCAGCGCAGACGACCCGAATGGTAGGCGCGCCACACTGGTCCTGCCGATCATCGTCACCCCACGAGCGAATCAGCCTCCCGTGTTCAACGGGGGAGTGATCGACTTCGAGCCCGGAGAACAGAAAGTCTTTGACCTGCTCAAACTCACCACATACCCGTACCCGGCCGACGCCCACGAACTTGCCTACACCGCTCTCGCGCCGCTGCCGAAGGGCTTCAGCTTCACATTGACGGGCCAGAGCATCACCGTGAAAGCCAATGCTGATGCGGTAAAAGGCACGTCGACGGCCATCGTTCTTGGCGTGCGCGACGCCTTGGCAGAAGGCAAAGCGGGAAGCATAACGCTCAACGTTGTGGCCTCGACCAAGCCGCTGGCGAAACCGGCAGCCGACATCGTTGTTGCTCCACGCGGCAAGACCACCGTCATCGATGTTCTCGCTAATGACGAAGCAACAAATCCGTTCCCCGGGCAACCGCTCACTGTCGTCGGAACGATCCGTGGTGCGGACGGTTCAGCGCTTCCTGCCGGTGTGACCATCGTCGCAACAAACGACAACAGCCGACTTTCGGTGACGGTCAGCGCCGACGCCGCAGCTCAGGACGTTTACCTTCAGTACCAGGTTGCCGATGCAACAAATGACCCATTGCGTTATGTGTGGGGCTCTGTCCGAATTCAGATTCAGGATGTCCCGGATCCAGTCACCAACGTAAGGATCACCGGGTTTGCAGATCAACGCGTGACGATCGCGTGGAGCCCAGGACCGGCAAACAATTCGCCAATCACCAGATACGAGGTCACCGCTACCCGCGGGACCACAGGCGAAGTGTTTGGTGTAACGCAGTGCCAAGGCAACAGTGGCTGCGACATCCCGACACCGGGCAACGGTCCCGACGCGCGCGTTCGAATTTCGGTCGCCGCGATCAATTCGATTGGGCCCTCGTCCGCCGCAACCTTAGGCTCTCCGGTCTGGTCGGATGTGCTTCCGGCTGCGCCAACCGGGGTGAACGCGGTCCCGACGAACGTGAGCCCCACCGGGGGATCGATTGAGGTCACCTGGGGTACGGTCCCCGATCCAACCCCCGGCTCGTCGTTGATCGGCTACAACGTTCGGATTACCGGTGCAGGAGTGGACATTGTGCAGGTGATCCCGCGGGGAACCACAACAATGTCCTATGCCAACAGCTCAGGGGTATTGACCCCTGGGGTGCAGTATGCCGTTTCGATTTTTGCGCGCAACAGTGCGCAGGTGGCCAGTGAGTCGGATTGGAAGCGAAGCGCTTCCGCCACCGTGACAGCGGTGGGCCCACCGTCGCAGACCAGCGGTGGTGTGACAGGTGTCGTGATCCAACCACAGGGCAACATTCAGGTCAACTGGGGGGCCAGTAGCCCCAACGGTGCGCCATCAGTGACGTACACCGTCGGGAGGTTCAACGATTCCGACACGATGCCGACGACCTGCCAGAGCCCGAGTCCCGGGAGTGGGAACACCCCGGTCTCCTCGGGCTGGGTCGATGCATCAGTTCGAGACCAGCAGACCTATCGCTACGTCGTGTATGCGAATAATGGTTACTACTGCACCCCAACGGCGTCCGGTCCAATCCTCACCATGCGCAATCCGGGCAAGGCAAGCGGAACCATCAGTCTGCAGGCGCAGGATGGCCAATTCGACATCCGGGTAGGCAATGATCTTGCCGTCTCCTCGGCCTCTGCAGCGAAGTACCAATATCAGATCAACGGGAACGGAACCTGGATCGACCTTCCCGCTGACCACTGGCTAACATCGATCGCGAATTCGGCAGTCTACGGAAACGATCTTGCGATCACGCTCCGCGGTTGCCGCGACATGAGCAACACATTCTGCGGAATACCCTCAGACCCTGTGACTCTTCGCCCGGTGAACGCAAGGGCGAGCATCGTGAGCTGCGTTGTCGGAGAACTGGTCGTCGCGAATCCCCCGCAGAACGCTGGCGCGCCGACCGTCTCCTTCCTCTACGCGTTCAACCGGGGAACCGGCTACGGGCCGTATACGGAAAACGCCATAGTTCCCGACCCGCTGGTACCCACTATCCCAACCACCGTGCGGGTCAAAGCTGTCGTGAACTTTGGCGGATCGGGAAGCTTTGACTATGTCGACCCGAACTTTGTCGAAGGGACCTGCACCTCGTGATGACCACCAACCTGATCACCACCAACACCATTACCAGACACCACAGAACGATCCACCGCGGAGAGGCACCACGATGACCATGACACCGGAGCAGGCAACGACGTTTGCCGAGACCTTCAATCGGCTCGTCGCGGGGGTGGAGCAGGTTCTGCTCGGCAAGACCTTCGTCATCAAGCTCGCGTTTACCGCACTCTTGAGCGAAGGGCATTTGCTGTTGGAAGACTTCCCGGGCACCGGGAAGACCTCCCTGGCTCGCGCGATGTCTCAGAGTGTTGACGGTTCCAGTAGCCGCATCCAGTTCACCCCGGACCTGCTGCCCGGTGACATCACCGGGGTAAGCATCTACGACCAGCGCTCAAGCTCTTTCGAGTTTCACCGCGGACCGGTGTTTGCAAACATCGTGCTTGCGGATGAAATCAACCGAGCCAGCCCGAAAACGCAGGCCGCGTTGCTGGAGGTCATGGAAGAGTGGCATGTCACGGTTGACGGGGTCACCCACGACGTCGGAGCGCCGTTCATGGTGATTGCGACGCAGAATCCAATCGAGCAGGCCGGCACCTATCGGTTGCCGGAAGCGCAGCTGGACCGGTTCATCATGAAAGCCTCCATCGGCTACCCGGACCATTCGTCGACCCTGCGAATTCTGCAGGGGGCAGGAAACAAGGCACACAACATTGTGGTTCCCCCTGCCGCCACCGCAGCGGAAATCGTCGACATGGGGGCGATGGCCAGAACGGTGCACGTAGACCCGTCGATCAATGACTACGTCTCCAGACTGGTGGACGCGTCAAGAAACTCAGAGGAGGTCAGGCTGGGGGCAAGCGTGCGGGCGGCACTCGCACTCGTACGGACCGCGAAAACACTTGCAGCAGCAAGTGGACGTCACTATGTCATCCCCGATGACGTGAAAGTTCTTGCAGAACCGGTGCTTGCGCATCGTCTCGTGCTCGACCCGGAAGCCGAATTCGAGGGTGTGACTGCGTCCAGTATTATCAGCCAGCTCTTGCTGGAAACCCCACCACCGTCGGATAGGCAGGCAGTGTGAGCCAGGGCAGGGTCAGTGACAAGTCAAGCAGGGCGGTGACGCACCACCCCGCTGCGACGTCATCCGCGCGCTTCGACTCGCACACCGGCTCTGCCACGCAAGGCCTCACCAATGTCCGCACGAAGATCATCGGTGACCGTACCGGATTCCTCGCAGACACGATCGTCGGGTTCGTCCGTGTTGGACGTCAGATGGGAGACCTTCTCGGAATCCGGTCACGTCAATTGTCCAGTGTCGTCACGGCGCTCGGCTGGTCAATGCTCGGCATCGTGCCGCTCGCCTTTCTGATCGGCTACCAGTTGGGCTGGATGGAACTGGTGATTGTCGCCTACGCGGGCGCAGTCATTCTCATCGTCGCTGCGCTCTACCTGATCGGGCGCAACCGGTTCGTCATCACATTGAGCGTTCCGCACTCCCGTGTCATCGTCGGAGACCCTGCCTCAGCTGTCGTCACCATATCCAATCCGACGCGTCTTACCTTGCTCGGAGTGACAGTAGAGATTCCTGTCGGTCCAGGATTGGCAGAAATTGCCATGCCAAGCCTTTCCAAGGGAGCAGTGTTCTCCCACGAGTTTGCGGTGCCGACTGCGCGTCGTGGTGTGCTTGAGCTCGGTCCGGTGCGCACCGTTCGAGCGGACCCAATCGGACTGGTCAGGCGAGAACTCATGTGGACAGAGCCGCAACAGCTTTTCGTCCATCCACGCACCATCGGTGTTCCCAGCACGACCACCGGTTTCATCCGCGACCTCGAAGGTAACCCGACGCGCCAAATCTCCAACAGTGATGTTTCCTTCCACGCGCTTCGCGACTATGTTCCCGGTGATGAGCGGCGTTTTATTCACTGGAAAAGTACGGCAAAAACCGGCACCTACATGGTGCGCCAGTTTGAGGAAACCCGGCGCAGCCACCTTGTCATTGCGCTCAGTCTTGCCAGCTCCGATTACGCGAGCGA
>JBDSZO010000280.1:0-5421 GCA_039925105.1 Terrimesophilobacter sp.
GTGCAGTCGTCACTCGTGATGGTGCCGATTTTCGAGTTCGGCAGCGAGGGGACCAGACAGAAGTATCTGCCGAGGCTGGCGACGGGTGAGTTGATCGGTTGTTTCGGTCTGACCGAGCCGGACCACGGTTCGGATCCGGGGTCGATGGTGACCAGGGCGCGCACGGTGGATGGCGGTTACCGGCTGAGCGGCGCGAAGACCTGGATTACGAACAGTCCGATCGCGGACGTGTTTGTGGTGTGGGCGAAGGACGATGCCGGTGACATCCGCGGATTCGTGCTGGAGAAAGGGTGGGAGGGCTTGAGCGCCCCGGCCATCCACGGCAAGGTCGGTTTGCGGGCATCCATCACCGGCGAAATCGTCATGGATGAGGTGTTCTGTCCTGAAGAGAACGCGTTTGCGGACGTTCGAGGCCTGAAGGGGCCATTCACCTGCCTTAACTCTGCCCGCTACGGCATCAGCTGGGGTGCGCTGGGTGCTGCGGAGGATTGTTGGCACACGGCCAGGCAGTACGCCCTGGATCGGAAGCAGTTTGGGCGGCCATTGGCGGCCAACCAGTTGATTCAGAAAAAGCTCGCCGACATGCAGACGGAGATCACGCTGGCATTGCAGGGATGTCTGCGATTGGGCCGGATGAAGGATGAGGGCACTGCTGCGGTCGAGATCACCTCGCTGATGAAGCGAAACAGTTGCGGCAAGTCGCTGGATGTTGCCCGTCAGGCCCGCGACATTCTGGGCGGAAACGGTATCAGTGATGAGTTCGGTGTTGCCAGGCACCTGGTCAACCTGGAGGTTGTGAACACCTACGAGGGTACCCACGACGTGCACGCCCTGATCCTTGGTCGTGCCCAAACCGGAATCCCGGCGTTCTCGTGAGTGTCTCCGACGACCTCGCCTTCGCACTCCAGCTGGCCGATGATGCTGATGCGATCTCACGGGACCGATTTCGCGCGAGCGATCTGACTGTCACCATGAAGCCCGACATGACCGAGGTTACGGATGCTGACAAAGCGGTTGAGACAGCCATCCGTAATTCGATCGCAGAACACCAGCCAGGCGACTCGGTCTATGGGGAAGAGTTCGGAAAAGAGGGCGAATCCGCTCGCCAGTGGATCATCGACCCGATTGACGGCACCTCCAACTTCGTTCGCGGTGTTCCCGTCTGGGCAACACTCATCGCCCTTGCGATTGATGGCGTTCCCGTCGTCGGTGTTGTCAGTGCGCCAGCCCTCGGGCGCCGCTGGTGGGGTGCGACAGGGCACGGCGCACACACGCGCGACATTGACGGGTCCGAGCGGAGCATCCGGGTCTCCGGGGTTAGTGACCTGCAGCACGCTTCCAGCTCGCTTGGTGGGCTCAACCGTTTCGATGCGGCAGGCAAGTTGGACAACTACCTGAACCTGATGCGAACGGTGTGGCGCACCCGCGACTACAGCGATGCCTGGCCATACATGATGGTTGCCGAGGGCATTGTGGATGTCGCTGGAGAGTTCGACCTGCAGACGTACGACATGGCTGCGCTGTTCCCCATCGTGCAGGAGGCCGGCGGGCGCTTCACCTCGATGGACGGCGAGGATGGCCCGTGGCACGGTTCGGCGCTGGCAACAAACGGTCTGGTCCACGAGGCGGTCAGAACGATCCTTGCAGGCTAGCTACGTGCAGGTGTAGGCGTAGGCGTAGGCGACTACTCGAACTTCAGTGGAGTGTCTGGCCGGTCAACGGCAACCACACCGTGCGGCGTTGTCCATTCGAGCACACCAGGGCTGATCTGTTTCAGCGTCCACCCGGGTAAATGTTTCACAGTGTGGTGTCCGGGACACAAACATTCAAGGTTGTCTGCCGCGGTCGCACCACCTTCTGAATAGGGAACGGTGTGATCAATATCGCACCGCACTGCGCTGCGATTGCAGGAGGGACATCGACACCGACCATCACGCGTGCGAAGGAACTTGCGAAGTTGCTCGGATGGTCGGTAAGTATCAACCCCGAGCACTTGATCGCTGACCGGATCTGTCAGGATGCGCACCAGTGAAGGCGCATCGGCGGCCAATTGCAGCGCATCGCCCATGCTGATCGGTCCGGCACCGGCAATACTTGCTGGCAAATCACTCTCTCCCGGCGCGTTCTCGCCCTGACGGCACAGCCTGAGAACCGGAATCACAATGCCCACTTCCGCGCGGATACTGCGAGCCGCCGCGTGCGGGTCTCCGGTGGGCTGCCCGGTGAGTTGCAGTTCGCAGAACAGGTCAGCACGAATCTGATCACGCGTGCGTGGATCGAGAGGATTCGCCTCCGCAACCGCTTTGGCCATGTGGGTGAGGCGATCCATGAGACCGGTTGCCAGCACCGTCGAGATAGTCGCAACAACCTCCGACATGCCGTTGTCCAATTCGCTGCAAACGACCTTCCGTTCCTCGCGTGCCGCAGCGTGACGCTCATCAAAAGACACTGTGCCAAGCTTCGCTGCAGCCAACTGGGCAACTCGCTTCAGCCTGCCCGGCGTGACCACTTTTGCCCGCTCAAGCACTGCCATCTCGAAATTGCCGCGTGCATCAGAGTCAGCGATCACGCGCCCCTCGGCAACAATTACCCGCGCGTGAGAGACGCTGATCTCCGCGCAATGCAACGCCTGAAGTGTCATGGGAAAGTCTTCCCACAGCTCCCACGCCTCAGAAATACGTGCCTGTACGGTGCGGTCCGAAAGTCGATTGGCGATGCCGATCTCGGTCGCCAACGACCGTACGACGAGCTCAATCGACGAACCAGGGACAGACAAACCCATCCGCACCATGTTGATCAGCTCAAACGCCTCTTCCGCGAACAGTGACGCACGTTGCCGCTCGATCGCGGCCAGGTGAAGGATTCCCTCCAGTACCGGGTCCACTCCTTCAGACTCGAGCTCAGCAACCAACGCCTCGAACCGCGCCTCTTCGAAATCCGCGAGCGGATCGATTGGGAAATCGTTTGTTTGTTCTAGCAGCATGATAAGTAGAGTATATCAGTATCGATCATATGTTTCAACAACATTCTCATGATTCTCTGCCCTATCTTGCGCCAGCAGGCAATCCGACGCGGAAATGCATCCGATGCGAGTTGTGCATTTTTGCATTATGTGCAAAAATTGGGCAATGCCTTCTGATTCCCTGTCGATGACCACCAAACGAGCACCGCGACAGCGATCCCACGAATCCAAGCGCGGCCTGATCCTTTTGTTCGTAGGGCTCATGCTCGCCATGCTGCTCGCAGCCCTCAGCCAGACCGTGCTTAGCGCTGCGATGCCAACCATGGTCGGTGAACTGAACGGCGTTGACCTCATGCTGTGGGTGATGACCGCCTACATCCTTGCATCGACCATCATGATGCCGATCTATGGCAAAGTCGGCGACCTGATCGGTCGAAAAGGCCTACTGATCTTCGCGATCAGCGCGTTCATGGTCGGCTCCGTGCTTGGCGGCCTCGCCGGCGACATGAACATGCTCATCGTCGCCCGCGTCGTGCAAGGAATCGGCGGCGGCGGTCTGATGATCCTGTCCCAGGCGATCATCGCCGATGTCATCCCGGCCCGCGAGCGCGGCAAGTACATGGGCGTCATGGGAGCGGTATTCGCAGTCTCGTCCGTCGCCGGTCCGCTGCTTGGCGGCTGGTTCACAGAAGGCATCGGCTGGCGCTGGACATTCTGGATCAACATTCCGCTTGGCCTGCTCGCTCTCGGTGCGGCCATAGCGTTCCTGCACCTTCCGAAGCGCGACACCGCGGTACGACCGCGCATCGACGTGCTCGGTATGGCGATTCTCACCGTTGCGACAACCTGCCTCGTGCTCGTTGCAAGCTGGGGCGGAAGCACCTACGACTGGAATTCGATCCAGATCATCCTTCTCATCGCTGGCACCGTCGTTGGCGGCATCCTGTTCGTCATGGTCGAACTGAAGACACCGGAACCGATCATCCCGATGAACCTGTTCCGCGAACGCAACTTCACCCTCACCACCCTGGCTGGCCTGCTGGTCGGCGTGGCCATGTTCGGGGTACTCGGCTACCTGCCCACCTATCTGCAGATGACGTTCGGCGAGGATGCCACCACCGCGGGGCTTCTCATGATCCCGATGATGGGGGCGCTGCTCATCACCTCGGTCGGAACCGGCGCGCTGGTGACCAAATACGGTCGATACAAGTGGATGCCGATCGTTGGCGCGCTCTTCGTCGCCGCGGCGCTCGCCCTACTCAGCACCATGACACCGCAGACCCCACTGTGGGTGTTCTGCAGCTACCTCGCAGTGATGGGTATCGGCCTCGGCACGAGCATGCAGATTCTGGTGCTTATCGTGCAAAACACGTTCCATGTGCGCATGGTCGGTACTGCAACCGCGTCGAACAACTACTTCCGCCAGATCGGTGCAACGCTCGGTAGCGCATTCGTCGGAAGCCTGTTCGCAACCCGTCTGTTCGACCTGCTTGGTGAGCGCCTACCCGCCGCTGCTGTCAGTGCGGGCGGCGGCGCGCACTCACTGACACCGGATGCCGTCAAACACCTGCCCGACGCCATCCGCATCATCATCGACCAGGCTTACAGCGACGCACTCACTCCCCTGTTCCTCTGGATGGTTCCGCTCGCGTTGATGGCTTTCGTGCTGCTGCTTTTCATCAAAGAGGTGCCGCTCGCGACAACGATCGACCGGGATGCGGTGATGGAAGGTTCTGTCGCAGAAGGGAACCTGCTGGTTAGCGCCGACACCATGGCCGAAGACAGCTCCGACACCATGGCTGGCGCTTCGGTCGACAAGGCCTGAGCCGGTAACTATCGGCAGTGTGTGAGGTGTGATATGTAGTCTCAGGAGTGAACTCAACTCATGCTTAAAGGAGACCCACGATGTCTGATTCATGGCTGCCAACACTGCAAACTGCAACACCGGAGGACGGGTTCAATCTCGCAGTGAAGATGTCCAGGATCGGGGTGAAGGTCACTCAGCCTTCCGCTGAGGTGCGCGACAAGCTCCGCCCGGAGTACGCGGAGGACTCTTCAGCGCTCATCGCAAGCTCGCAGGTGATCGCTATCAACTTTCAGACGGTTGCCGCGGCAAACGGGTACTGGAAGTAACCCCTCGCACTAGAGCATCGAGCGCCTGAGTTGGGTGAGCGCTCCAGCGAGCGTTGCCAGTTCAGCAAGTTCCTTCACGATGATGGATGATTCTCGCTCCCCCGGCTCAAATACCCCGTCAACCACCTGGCGCACCGCAAAGGTCAACTCCACGTTCGCGTCAGTGCGAATGAGGCCGACCGCGGCCAGGGTTGGGAGAAGTGCCGCCGCACCACGTGTTCCGCTGGAAACCCCACCGTAGCTGACGAATCCGGCCGGCTTGCGCCACCATTCCCGGGCCAGAAAGTCAATCGCGTTCTTCAGCGCGGGCGCGTAACTGTAGTTGT
>JBDSZO010000281.1:0-1561 GCA_039925105.1 Terrimesophilobacter sp.
CGCGAGTTCACCTCGGCGGAGGCACGTGGTTGACCCTTCGAGCGGATCGACTCGCAGGTGGTGAACCGGCCGAACAGCGGGACATCATGGTGACCATGGAGGCCAGTTCGCCAGCGGAACGCCGGGACATCTTCTCCCGTTCCCACGGGTTGACGAAACGCGAATCCGAGTTGCTCCGACGCCTCGCCGAAGGCGACGACACGCATGCGGTCGCGCGGTCAATGTCGATCAGCGAACTCACCGTGCAGGATCATCTCAAATCCGTTTTCGCGAAGACATCGACGTCGAGTCGTCGCGAACTGCTCGCGCTCTCCCTCGGGTTTTGAGTGACCGTGAATCTGAGTGGGTATTCGAGCTGAGTGCAGCTCACCCGGGCGGTGTGAGCCGAGTGCTGTTCGGGCTGCTCTGAGAGAACGGATCCACTGCAGGAGTCGTGCGTAGAATCGGGGCCGATTTCGAAGCAGGGCCGGGGTCCGTTCAATGCCGGGCACTAGGCTCGGCACATGGCGGACCTCTTTGACGGCTACGGAAACACTACCCGGGCCCGCCGCAAAGTTGAGCCCTGGGACGAGATGTTTGGCGACATTTCTGTACCGTCAAGCGGCCAGGTTCGCTCCCCTTACCGGGAGATTCATTCCGCCCTGTCGCAGATGACGCAGCACGAACTTCGTGGCCGCACCGAGGCGCTCGCCAGCAGCTACCTCGCCCAAGGTGTCACCTTTGACTTCGCCGGTGAGGAGCGGCCGTTCCCGCTCGACGCCGTCCCCCGCGTGATCCCGCAAGCCGAATGGGCGGAGGTCGAGTCGGGCGTGCAACAGCGCGTTCTCGCCCTCGAAAATTTCCTGGCGGATGTTTACGGGCCACAGAGTGCTGTCGCCGATGGCATCATCCCGGCGCGACTGATCAGTTCGTCAAGCCACTTCCACCGGGTTGCCGCAGGCATAGTCAGTTCAAACAACGTGCGCATCCAGGTCTCTGGAATCGACCTCATCCGCGACGAAAACGGCACCTGGCGCGTACTTGAAGACAACGTGCGGGTGCCCTCCGGTGTCAGCTACGTCATCTCCAACCGCCGGGTCATGGCGCAAACGCTCCCAGAACTATTCACCTCGATGCGAGTTCGCCCGGTCGGCGACTACCCGCAGAAGCTGCTCAACGCGCTTCATGCGGCTGCTCCGCTCGGCGTCGAGGATCCGGTCGCAGTCGTCCTCACACCCGGCGTCTACAACTCCGCCTACTTCGAACACGCCCTGCTCGCCCGATTGATGGGTGTCGAACTGGTCGAAGGCCGCGACCTGTTCTGCTCAGGTGGCCGCGTCTACATGCGCACCACGGCAGGTCCCAGCCGCGTGGACGTAATTTACCGCCGCGTCGACGACGAGTTTCTTGACCCACTGCAATTCCGCGCCGACTCGATGCTCGGATCCCCAGGGCTCATGATGGCGGCCCGCCTCGGCAACGTGACCATCGCCAACGCGGTCGGCAACGGCGTCGCCGACGACAAACTCGTCTACACCTACCTGCCCGACCTGATCCGCTACTACCTGTCAGAAGAACCGAT
>JBDSZO010000282.1:0-1819 GCA_039925105.1 Terrimesophilobacter sp.
GAGTCGCCGAGCGCGACATAGTTGGCAGTGGAGTATGAGGATAACCACCCTTGGTGTACCGCTGCAGATGCGGGAGCTGCGGAGGCACCAAAGACCAGGGCGACGATCAGTAGCGAGAGCGCGCCGAGGCGCGAGAAAAGCCGGGGGTGAGCTTTAGTTGATTTGATCATGCGCGAATGGTACGCCTAGTGACGTGACTTAGATAGTGGTCAAGCTGGTTTGGTTGGTTGCCCCGCGTAGCTGCGAAACGATTCCGCTCGCGCCTGATCGCGGCGCGCAACTCGACAGCATCGATGGAAAGCACATCGACTGCGGATTCCAATCGTCCGGTCAACGAGAACTTGTATGCTTTTCGCTCTGACACCGTCACAGAAGTTGAACCAACGCATGCCTCGTTTCACCGGAATCCACCACCTCGCGCTCACCGTGAGCGACCTCGACGCCAGCTCCGCTTTCTATCAGCTCGTTTTCGGGTTTCCGCCCGCAAGCGAACTGGGTGGCGAGAACCTGCAACGACGCCTTTTCCGGCTCTCCAGCGGAACCAATCTCGGCCTCACAGAACACAACCCGACCACGACTGAGACGTTCACTCCGTTCCGGCCCGGATTGGACCATGTCGGCTTCGCGGTGGACAACACGGACGAGCTCCTCACATGGGCCGACCACCTCACCAACGCTGGCATAGAGCACAGCGGGGTCGTGGACGCCCCCTATGGAACAGCGCTCAGCTTCAAAGATCCCGACGGAATAGCGTTAGAGTTCTTCGTCAGTAAGTAGCGAGTGGACGGGTGGCGGATTCTCCTAGCTGCCCCGCGTGATCCACTCGTCCAGGTTCGGAGCCTCGGCACCAATGCTGGTTGAGTCTCCGTGTCCGGTGTTCACCGCGGTGTTGGGTGGAAGAGTGAGCAAGCGGTCGCGAATCGAGTCGATAATCGTCTCGAAACTCGAGTAGCTGCGGCCGGTCGCTCCAGGTCCGCCGTTGAAAAGCGTGTCCCCGGAAAACACGGTGTTCAATTCTTCCACGTAGAAGCAGGTGGAACCTGGCGAATGTCCGGGGGTGTGCAGCGCCACCAGAGTGGTGCCGGCAACCTCGAAGGTGTCTCCGTCGCTGATGTCGCGGTCCGCGGTGGTGCCAGGAAAAACATCCTCCCAGAGCATCTGATCGGCGGGGTTCAGGAAGACGGGTGCTTGCACCGCATCGGCGAATTCGCGGGCGTAACGGATGTGGTCATCGTGGCCGTGTGTCAGCAGCACCGACGTCACAGTGCGGTCACCGATCGCCGCGCGGATCTTGTCCGGGTCGTGGGCCGGGTCGATCACGAAGACTTCCTTGTCGTCCCCGATGATCCATACGTTGTTGTCGACGTCCCAGGTGCCACCGTCAAGACTGAAAGTTCCGGAGGTGACGATGTTCTCGATCTGTGCGGCCATTAGAGTTCCACCACCGAACGGAGGACTTTGCCTCCACCCATCTTGGTGAATGCTGCCTCAACGTCGCCGAGCCTGATGCGTTCGGTTACGAAGGCGTCCAAATCGAGGCGGCCGAGCTTGTACTGCTCGACCAGCATCGGGAAGTCGCGCGAGGGCAGGCAGTCTCCGTACCAGGACGACTTCAATGATCCGCCGCGTCCAAAGACATCGAGTAACGGCAGCTCCAACATCATTTCCGGGTTCGGAACACCCACCAGCACCACACGTCCGGCCAGATCGCGGCCGTAGAACGCTTGCTTGTAGGTTTCGGGGCGACCAACAGCATCAATGACCACGTCGGCGCCGAAGCCGCCGGTCAGTGCTTTGATGCTTTCGACCGCGTCATGGT
>JBDSZO010000283.1:0-6611 GCA_039925105.1 Terrimesophilobacter sp.
TCGGACTCGTTGGCAAATACATCGACCTGCCGGACGCCTACCTTTCGGTTACTGAGGCGCTTCGCGCCGGCGGCTTCGCCCAGTCGACGAAGGTGAACATTCGCTGGATTCCGTCGGATGAGTGCGAGACGCCAGAGGGCGCGGCAAAACACCTGGCCGACCTTGACGGCATCTGTGTACCCGGCGGATTCGGTGTGCGCGGAATTGAAGGAAAACTGGGCGCGCTCAGGTTCGCGCGCGTGAACGAAATTCCGGTTCTTGGTCTGTGCCTTGGCCTGCAGTGCATGGTCGTCGAGTACGCCAGAAACGTTGTCGGCCTGACCGGGGCATCCTCCTCAGAGTTCGATCCGGACACCGAGTTTCCGGTGATCGCGACCATGGCCGAGCAGGTGGACATCATCGCCGGGGGCGACCTGGGCGGCACGATGCGACTTGGTCTTTATCCGGCCGATCTTGTCGAGGGCAGCATTGTTCGGGAATTGTACGGCGAATCGCCCGTTTCTGAGCGGCACCGTCACCGTTACGAGGTGAACAACGCGTACCGTCAGCAGATTGCGGATGCCGGACTGGTCTTCTCCGGGATGTCTCCCGATCGCAACCTGGTCGAGTACATCGAGTTGCCGCGGGAGGTGCACCCGTTCTATGTGGCGACCCAAGCTCACCCTGAGCTTCGATCGCGGCCAAATCGGGCGCACCCGCTGTTCCGTGGCTTGATCGCTGCTGCCCTTGACCGGCAGAAGTCGAGTCGGCTGTTTGAGGTTTCCGAACCCGAAACGGCAGATGTCTGACCCTGACGTGCTCGCCGACGACGAGTACCGTGCCCCGGTGCTCGAAAGTCGGACGGTGTTTGACGGCGCAGTCTGGAATGTGCAGCGGGATCGGTTCTCATTCGGTGGTGCCGAACTGGTGCGCGAATATCTGGTGCATCCTGGCGCGGTCGCCATTCTCGCGGAGGACGATCATGGCCGGGTTCTGCTGATCAAGCAGTATCGCCATCCGATCGGCTGCCGGGACTGGGAGTTGCCGGCCGGCCTTCGCGATATGGACGGTGAGGCCCCGGTCGACACCGCCAGGCGTGAGCTAGCGGAAGAGGCCGACGTCGATGCGGCCGAATGGAATCTGTTGACCGAGTTCTCCCCGTCTCCCGGTGGAAGCTCGGAAATGCTCAGCGTCTATCACGCCAGAGGACTCACCCCGCGTGTCACCGCGTTCAACCGCACGGCTGAGGAGGCGGAGATCGAAGTACGTTGGGTTCCTTTGGAGGATGCTGTCGCGGCAGTCCTCGACGGCCGGCTGCACAATGGCATTCTCGCGCTGGCCGTACTGAACGCCCATGCCCGGCGTTGAAAGCCCGCTGACGACCGCGGTCGATCGCTACCTGCGTCACGCCTCGATCGAGCGTGGGCTTTCCGGCAACACCATCGCCGCCTACCGCCGAGACCTCAGTAGGTACATCCAGATGCTTTCCGTTCGAGGCATCAGCGACCAGCAGGCGGTGACGGAGCACGATGTCAGTGCCTTCGTCAACGAGCTGCGATCCGGGGTGGTCGGGGCACTCTCGGCGGCATCGACGGCCCGCATGTTGTCCTCGGTGCGCAGCTTCCACCGTTTCCTGCTGGTAGAAGACCTGGTGACCGCGGATGTCGCTGCCGAGGCGAAACCGCCGAAGCAGGCCAGGCGGTTACCGAAAGCGATCACCGTCGACCAGATGGCCGCCCTGCTGGCCACCACGGATGGCGATGACGAGAAGTCGCTGCGGGACAAGGCACTTCTGGAATTAATGTATGCGACCGGGGCACGGGTGTCGGAGGCGACAGCACTCAACGTCGATGACGTCATCGGTTCGGATGGCGACGGTGCTGCGGATGTCATCCGCCTGTTCGGAAAAGGCTCAAAGCAACGCATCGTGCCTTTGGGCAGCTACGCACGGTCGGCGATCGATGCCTACCTGGTGCGGGCGAGGCCGCTGCTTTCGGCGAAAGGGAAGGCGACGCCGGCACTGTTTCTGGGAGTGCGCGGGCAGCGCCTTAGCCGGCAGAATGTGTGGCTCATCATCCAGGCCCGCTCAGAGCAATCCATGCTTGGTCTTCAGCTGTCACCGCACACTTTTCGACACTCTTTCGCCACCCACCTGCTGGAGGGTGGCGCGGATGTTCGGGTGGTCCAGGAGCTGCTCGGCCACGCTTCCGTGGCGACGACACAGATCTATACGCTGGTCACCGCTGACACGCTGAGGGACATCTATACGCAGGCGCACCCACGCTCGCGCTAGCGTGCCTCAGGAAGTGAACGCCTTCTGCCCATTAGACTTTCCGCGTGACCAAGAAACGCGACGTGACGGCAGAGATCTCGGGAATCGAAACACCCGTACTCGGCCCGACACGTCGGCCGATCACCGTGTTTCCGGAACCGAAGAAACTCAAAGGCCACGGCCCCGCGCGCATCATTGCGCTGTGCAACCAGAAGGGCGGCGTCGGTAAGACGACCACCACCATCAACCTGGGTGCTGCACTGGCGGATTACGGGCGAAGGGTGCTGTGCGTCGACTTCGACCCGCAAGGTGCGCTGTCTGCGGGCCTGGGGGTCAACACCCACGATGTCCCCAACATTTACGATCTTCTCGTCGGCACTGTCAAAGACCCGCACGACGCGGTTCAGCACACCAAGACCGCAAATCTGGATGTTATCCCGGCGAACATCGACCTGTCAGCTGCCGAGGTGCACCTGGTCAACGAGGTGGCTCGGGAACAGATTCTTGCGCGTGTGCTTCGCAGGGTTGCCAACGATTACGATGTCATCCTGATTGACTGCCAGCCTTCTCTGGGCATTCTGACGGTCAACGCGCTCACCGCAAGCCACGGGGTGTTGATCCCGCTAGAGTGCGAATACTTCGCGTTGCGCGGTGTCGCGCTCTTGGTGGAGACGATCGACAAGGTGCGCGATCGCTTGAATTCTGCGCTGGAGCTCGACGGAATTCTGGCAACCATGTACGACTCGCGCACCCTGCACGCTCGCGAAGTGCTTGAGCGTGTGGTCGAAAACTTTGGCGACAAGCTGTTTGAGACGGTCATTTCCCGTACCGTCAAGTTTCCGGACGCGAGCGTTGCTGCAGCACCCATTACCGAGTTTGCCCCGGAACATCCGGCCGCCGAGGCATACCGCCAGCTGGCCAGAGAACTGATCGCCCGTGGCGCGGTCGCCTGAAACTGCGACGCCTGCCGTGGACGAGAACACCGGTTTCTCGGTCAGCCTCAGCAACTTCAACGGTCCATTCGACCTTCTGCTGAACCTGATCAGCAAGCACGAAATGGACATCACCGAGATTTCGCTCAGCAAGGTGACGGACGAGTTCATCTCCTACCTCCGCGGGTTGACCAGTCACGATGAGCTTGATCAGGCCAGCGAGTTTCTGGTCGTGGCTGCCACTCTTCTGGACTTGAAGGTTGTCGGACTGCTGCCTCAGGGCGAGTTGGTCGATGCGGAAGGTGTGGCCCTTCTCGAGGCCAGGGACTTGCTTTTCGCCAGGTTGCTGCAATATCGCGCGTTCAAAGAGGTTTCGGAATGGTTTGGCGGGCTTCTCGAGAAGGAGTCTGCACGCCACACGCGCCAGGTCCGGTTGGAGGACAAGTTTCGTCGCCAGTCGCCGGAACTGGTGTGGACGCTCAGTGTTGAAGATTTCGCCGCACTCGCCGCGCTCGCGATGGTGCCGCGCGAGTTGCCGGTTGTCGGGCTCGACCACCTGCACGCATCGCCGGTCAGCATCCGGGAGCAGGCGGCAATTGTTGTGTCGATGCTGCGAACGAGTGAGCGGGTGACTTTTCGCGAACTGATTGCCGGCGTCGACGAGCGCGGGGTGATTGTGGCCAGGTTTCTCGCCGTGTTGGAGTTGTATCGCGCCTCATCCGTATCGTTTGAGCAATTGGAGCCGTTGGGCGAGCTCAGCATCCACTGGTCAGCGGAGTATTGGTCCGACGAGAGTCTTGCGAATCTGGGAGCCGAGTATGGAAACTGACGTGGAAACTGATCTGGAACGTCAACTGGAGGCGATCCTGATGGTTGCGGATGAGCCGCACAGCGTTGTTTCGCTGGCGACCGCCCTGTCCGCGCCGGTACCGGCCGTTCGACAGTCCATTGAACGACTCGTTGCCGACTATGACGGCACAGAGGGCACCGTGGTCCGCGGCTTCGAGTTGCGGGAGGTGGGTGGCGGTTGGCGCATCTATGTGCGCAGCGCTTTCGATGATGTTGTGCGGGAATTCGTTCTCACCCAGAATCCGACAAAACTTTCCCAGGCAGCGCTGGAAACTCTCGCGGTGATCGCTTACAAGCAGCCGATCAGTCGTGGGCAGGTGGCGTCGATTCGTGCCGTGAACGTCGATTCGGTTGTTCGGACCCTCCTGGGGCGTGGCCTGATCACCGAGGCGTACACGGATAGCGAGACCGGGGCAATTCATTATGAGACGACCGATCTGATGCTGACCCAGTTGGGGATCAACTCACTCGATGAGCTTCCGCACATTTCGCCACTGCTTGCCGACGGCTCAGACTTTTCTGACGAGAGCGGTGGGCTCGATGACAGCCTCCGCTGACAGTCCCGACGCCGAGGGTGTTCGCTTGCAGAAGCTCATGGCGGCGGCGGGAGTGGCATCCAGGAGGGTGTCGGAGAACCTGATCACCGCCGGCCGTGTTGAGGTCAATGGGGAAGTTGTCACGGAGCTTGGGCGGCGGGTGCAGGAAACCGACCTGGTCTCTGTTGACGGGAGTGCTATCCAGCTCGACACCACCCGTCGGTATCTCATGCTCAATAAGCCGGTCGGGATTGTCAGTTCTTTGAGCGACGACCGCGGCAGACCTGACCTGCGCGAATTTGTTTCCCGCTTTGAGGAGCGGCTCTTCAATGTTGGGCGGCTGGATGCGCAAACCTCCGGACTACTCATCCTCACCAACGACGGGGATCTTGCCCACACGCTCGCGCATCCATCGTTCGGTGTGATGAAGACCTATATTGCAAAAACGCGGGGTAGGATCACGCCGCAGACGGTAGCGAAGCTGACGGCGGGTATCGATCTCGAGGATGGCCTGATCGCCGCCGACAAGGCAAGAATTGTCGGTCAGGCCCAGGCCGATGCGACAATCATAGAAGTCACCCTGCATTCTGGTCGCAACCGGATAGTTCGGCGCATGCTCGAGGAGGTCGGCCACCCGGTCATTGACCTGGTTCGTCGCCAGTTCGGGCCACTGCACCTTGGCACGCTGGCGCCCGGCGAGATTCGTGACCTCACTAAAGTGGAACTCGGCCAACTGCTCACCATCTCCCGTGATGGAGCCGGTCAGGCCACCGACCAAGCCACCGATCCGGCCACCGACCAGGGCGTCGAGCCCGAACTCCAGAAGGACGATTCGCGTGAACGGTAGTCGCCTTGTTGGCCAGGTGCGGGTCGTGGGTTCAGGGCTGCTTGGTGCGAGCGTTGGTCTCGGCCTGCGCGCCCAGGGCGTCGATACGATCGTGCACGACAGTTCGCCCGCTGCCCTTGCCCTCGCCATAGACTATGGGGCAGGACGTCGGGCGACCGATTCTGACACCCCAAATCTGATAGTTGTGGCGGTCCCGCCGGACGTGACCGCGCGGGTCGTCGCTGACGAGTTGGCCGCCTACCCTGAGGCGATTGTCACCGATGTCGCCAGCGTGAAGGCGTTGCCACTTTCCGAGCTTCGCGAGCTGGGCGCAGACATCTCCCGTTACATTGGTTCGCATCCGCTGGCCGGACGTGAACGTGGTGGGGCGATTTCGGCCACCGGTGACCTGTTCGTTGGCAGGCCGTGGGTGATCGCGGCCGAACCCACTATCCCGGCCGCAAAGATCGGCCTGATCGAGGATTTGGTACTGGATCTTGGGGGCATCCCGGTGCGGCTCTCGGCGGACGATCACGACCGCAGCGTCGCGCTCGTTTCGCACGTCCCGCAGGTGATTTCTTCGCTGCTGGCGAAGCAGCTGTCCGGTGGCACGGAGCGTGCGCTCTCTCTGACCGGCCAGGGGTTGCGGGACACGACGCGTATCGCGGCGAGCAACCCGGACCTGTGGATTCAGATTCTCAGCGCGAATAGTGCCGCGGTGGTGGACATCCTGCGCGCGTACCGGGACGATCTGGACAGTTTCATCGACTCGCTGGATGCGCCGAGCGCGCCGGGAGCCAAGCGTGCGATCGCCCACGCGCTGGCTGCAGGAAATATGGGTGTTGCTCGCCTTCCGGGCAAGCACGGGCAGGATCGCACCTTCAACAAGCTCGTTGTCATGGTCGATGACAAGCCGGGTGAACTGGCAAGGCTGTTGACGGAGATCGGCGACGCCGGTATTAACCTGGAAGACCTGCGGCTTGAGCACTCGCCGGGTACTCTGGTCGGGCTTGCCGAGATTTCGGTGCTGCCGGAGACCGAAGAGCAACTGGTTGCCGAGTTGGAGTCTCTCGGCTGGCGGATCGTTGGGGCTGGCGAGTGAGCGCGAGTCGCATTGTTGTCGCCGTGGATGGGCCTGCCGGCAGCGGCAAGTCCAGTGTGAGTAAGGCGGCGGCTCGCGAACTCGGTTTCGACTATCAGGACACCGGTGCGGCATA
>JBDSZO010000284.1:0-4238 GCA_039925105.1 Terrimesophilobacter sp.
CCGTTGCCGGGGAAAGTCCCCCAAGATCCTTCAGCTCATCCTTACCCTCATTGGTCAGCCAGGTGAGAACTGCACGGAGATCGGACAGGTCAACGAGCGGAAGGCCTGCCTTCGCGGCGTAGTGGAACACCAGTCCGAGCGATGACTCCTGGGTGTCGTTGAGGCCGAGCACCTTGGAGAGCAATGTCGGACCAAATCCGGAAATGGTTGCGCGAACGGGCACGCCCATGCCGGTACCGCCGAGGCTGAAGTATTCGGTGGGGAAGGCCGCCGGAGTCCAGTCCTGGCCGATGCCGGTAGTGCGGGCGAGAAGCTTCTCGCTGGAAGGACCGGGCGTGGCAACGCCGGTCAGGTCGCCTTTGATGTCGGCGGCGAACACGGGCACCCCTGCTGCTGAAAGCTGTTCGGCCAGTACCTGCAGGGTGCGGGTTTTTCCGGTACCCGTCGCGCCAGCGACGAGGCCGTGCCGGTTGAGCATGCCGATCGGGATGCGGATCTGCACGTCGGGGTCCGGCTCACCGTTCACCAGCGCCCCGACCTCAATGACCGTCGCGTCGAACGCGTAACCGGCTTTGATGGCGGCGACGGCGTCCTTGTTGAGGTGGGCCTTCAGGGGCATCTTCTTCTCAGCGGGGGTCTCGACAGGCTCGACCGGAGAAGAAGGGGGGTCTACCGGAGAGGAAGGGGGGTCAAACGGAGAAGAAGAGGGCTCAGCGGGAGAATAAGAGCGCTCAGCGGGAGCAGGCGCATCTCCGATTGAGCTCGTCGAAATCCCGGAGCCACTGCTTGCCGCTGATGCTTCCGCCTCGGCTTTCGCCAAAGCCGCCTGGGCTTCCTCAAGGGCTTTCTTCGCCGCCGCTACAGTGCCAGCTTCATCGCTCATGCGCCCAAGCCTAATTGCACGGGGTCTCGACAAGCTCGACCGGAGAGGCAGACGCCCAGACCGGAGAGACAGACAAGCTCGACCGGAGAGGCAGACGCCCAGACCGGAGAGGCAGACGCCCAGACCGGAGAGGCAGACAGCTCGACCGGAGAAGACGGCTCGACCAGAGAAGACTGCGGACCGAGCTGAGAAGAAGGCAGCTCAGCCGGCAAAAAGCGAAACCAACGATGATCTCCGGTCAGCGGGGCTTCGTGAGCGCAGCTACGGTGGAAGTATGACTCTCGCAACATCCTTTGTTCCCAAAGCCGGCACGATCACCATGTTTAGTACAACCTGGTGCGGGTACTGCACCCGATTGAAGAGCCAGTTGGCCAAGGCGGGTGTCCGGGTAACCGAGGTCAACATCGAGGAAGTCGACGGGACCGCCGAGCTCGTCGCATCCCTCAACGGCGGAAATCAGACCGTACCAACGGTGCTGTTCCCGGATGGCAGTGCCGCGACCAACCCGTCACTGGCAGAAGTACAGAAGCGACTCGGCTAACAAAACGCTCGAGGAACGCGCGACGGCTACTCGGGTGCGAGTTCCTGAATGCCCCAGGCCTGCCCGTATCCGCCATCCGCCTCGGATGCCGCCATCAGGTCGAGGAACGGCTTCGCATCGAAGGCTTCCGGCCCCAGCACACCCTCGCCGGTCCACACGCCCGTAGCGAGCAACTCGAGGGCGATCACCGGGTTCAGCGCCGTCTGCCAGACGACGCACTGGCTCGCATACTCGGCCATCGTCCACGCGTTGTCGCTCACGTGGTACAGGTAGGTCGAACGCGGTTCGCCATCTTTGCCGGTGCCGGTCACCCACACGCCCGCGCAGGTTTTGCCGGTCATCCGTGGCCCGATCGTCGCCGGGTCTGGGAGTCCCGCCGCCACCACATCGCGCGGTGCCACCATGACAGGGCCATCCGATGACCGCACCCGGACCGGCTGCGTCTTGTCGAGCCCGAGCTGGTTCAGCGTCTTCAGGATGCCAATGAACTCGTTGCCGAGACCGTACTTGAACGTGACCCGTTTCGCCGGGAGCCAGCGCGGCATGAGCAACACTTCTTCATGCTCAACGTTCACACACTCGACCGGGCCAATGCCTTCAGGAAAATCGAAGACTTCCGGTTCGCTGAATGGTGCCGTCGTGTACCAACCGGCATCCTTCTCCCAGATCACCGGCGGGTTGAGGCACTCCTCGATGGTGGTCCAGATGCTGAAGGATGGCGCGAAAATCTCGTTGCCGGCCTCGTCGCGCACGACAAGATTCGCGCCGTCACGTACCCCCAACTCGTCGACCTCGCTGAAGAGGTGGTCGACGGCATAGCGCGCGAAGACATCCGACAGGCCGGGCTCGACGCCGATGCCCACGAGGGCGAGGCGTCCGGCCTTTTCCCAATCGGGAGCCTGGGCAAACTGGTCGTCACCCAACTTCACGCCGGTTTCTTCGTGCGGATTGGTCGGGTGCGGCTCCGACAGACTCATCGCCATGTCGAGGTAGTCCGCCCCGGCTGCAAGCGCGCCAGCGAAGATCGTCGGCACGAATTTTGGCTCGACCGCGTTCATCACGTGGGTTGCTCGGTGCTCTCTCGCCACCGTCGCAACGTCATCCGGGTTCGAGGCGTCGATTTTCGCTGCGACAAAACGCGCGGCCTCAGTGGGATGCTTCTGCGCAATCCATGCGACGGTCGCCTCGGCACGCGCGAGGTCGTAGTCGCTCACGATCATCGTCTCGAAAAAGGAGCGTCGCACAGCAATCTTCGCGATAGCGTTGCCGACGCCACCAGCGCCAACGAGGAGGATTCTCATGTGCCCCACCGTATCCGGTACATGTTACAAAGTCACTTGAGGGTTGACGCGGATTTCGTCGTCTGGAGCTGCTCTCGCTCGCGATTCAGTCGCACAGCCAGCGGCGCCCACACGATTACCGCAACACCTGCGCCAAGCAGTGCGCCGCCAATGGTGTCGGTCACCCAGTGCGCACCAAGGTAGGTGCGACTGAGCGCCATCAGCACCACGTAGACCACGCCGACGTACCAAACCCAGGTTCGCCCGATGAGTATGGCCAGAGAGACAACAATGGTCGCGGCGTTGGTGACGTGCCCAGACGGGAACGAACCGAAATCGCTGACAATCAGGATCTCTTCCGGGCGCGGTCTATCAAATAGCGCCTTGAGCAACTGCACCGACAAAGCGCTGAAGGCCACCGCGATCGCATAGTAGGCGGCAGCCCATCGACGCTTTAAGAACAGCAGGATCACGATCGTCACCACCGGTACGAGAATCGTGGCGAACCAGCCACCTCCAACGAAATTGAGGATCAGTGCTGGCACTTCAAGCCATCCGGTCCGATCCTCAACCACCTCGGTCATCCACGATTGGTCGATCAGAAATGGCCCGTTGTGGCGTAACAGGATGAGTGAGCCAAGTGCCACGGCGATTGCGACCGCAGCGAGTCCGCTCACCAGCGGCCAGTGCCGCGTCGCCTTGCGAGCGGTGTCGGGCCGGGGGTGTGCTTCCATCATTAGAGCGTACGGCTGTTCGCCGCAAATGAGCGCGGGTGATGAATACCTAATCTTCCCGCGACATCTACGACTGACCAACACTCGGCACATGAGTGGGGGATCGTCCGACTATAAGGAAACTCGATAACTCGACCGGCCAATCATGTTGCCACCGAGGGCACGGCTGTCAATGGCCAATCCGATCTGCCCATGGGCGGAGAGAAGAATGAGCACCGCGATCAATCAGCCTTCGATTTCATAAACTGAGCAGGATTCTCCAGTAACGCTTCAAAGGCCAGCTCGGCTGCACCGATCATCAAGAGGTTTGAGCCTAGTTCAGCGGATGAGATTTTCACGTTTTCCGCGGGAGCAAATAGCGATCTGCACTCGATAGCCGCTCGGATTCGTTCTGAATCTGCGGCGAATAGGGAAGCAAGAAATCCTCCCAAAATAATCATCTGTGGATTCAGAATGTTGATAGTCGCCGCGAGCGCGACAGCAAGACAATCGATCTGTCGGTGAACTTCCATCTGGACTGCGGGTGAATCGGACGAGAGCAACAAACGCTCCAATTCTTCAGCATCCGCGCTCTCCAACCCAAGGGCCTGAAGAAGACTATTGCGGTTAACCTCTGCTTCTAGAGTCCCCCGAATTCCAGCAGAATCGAGTTTCGCGCTATTGCTCACATTTATATGGCCAATCTCTCCCGCGTAGCCTTCCGTACCCCCAACCACACTCCCACCAATGATCACGCCACCACCGATACCGCTCGCCCCGCCATTGAGATAGATGACGTCATCAACACCGCGTCCAGCACC
>JBDSZO010000285.1:0-10696 GCA_039925105.1 Terrimesophilobacter sp.
CGATCGGCATGAGGGTGCCGGAGCCGGATGCCGATCGTCTTGGCCGCTGGTTCGAGCAGCAATCAGATTCTGGTTCCCTCGTCGAATATTTGAAAACTTTCGACGTGACGGTGGGTGTGATGCAGACTCCTGAAGGTTTGCGTCGGGTTGCGAAGGAGTTCGTCGAGGACCTGCACGCGGATGGGGTGATCTACGGCGAAATTCGGTGGGCACCGGAACAGCACCTGACGCGCGGCTTGAGTCTCGACGAAGTCGTTGACGCGGTGCAGGACGGTATCGAGGAGGGTGTCGACTCCGTCGCCGCGCGGGGCGGTCGCATTCGCGCCGGCCAGCTTGTCAGTGCGATGCGTCACAACGACAGCGGGATGGAGATCGCGCAACTGGCGGTTCGCCATCGAGAACGCGGGGCTGTCGGATTCGATATTGCCGGACCAGAGGACGGTTTTCTGCCGTCACGCATGCGTGACGCTTTCAACTACCTTGCGCACCATTACCTGCCGGCGACAGTGCACGCGGGTGAGGCGGCCGGTCTTGACAGCATCCGGAGCGCGCTGTTCGACGGTCGCGCGCTTCGTCTCGGCCACGGTGTGCGGCTGGCGGAAGACATTGAGGTTGAGCCGGGTGACGGCGAGAGCAGGTATGTCACCCTTGGGGCGCTCGCCGAGTGGGTCAAGGATCGCCAGATTGCCCTCGAGCTGAGCCCGAGTTCGAACCTTCAGACCGGTGCGATCGAGCAGTGGGGTGATCAGATGACTGATCACCCGTTTGATCTGCTGTACCAGATGGGGTTCCGGGTGACCGTCAACACCGACAATCGTCTGATGAGTAACACGACCATCACCCGCGAGCTTGCTTTGCTGGGGGAGGCGTTCGGCTACGACCTGGAGGACTTCCAAGTGTTCCAGTTGAATGCGGCGGCTGCCACTTTTCTGGCCGTTGAGGAGCGCGAGGAACTTGCTGAGCGCATCGTCGACGGGTTCGATGCTCCGTGATGCGCCCGATCGGGCAGTGCGCTACTTGGTGAGGCGCAGGTAGACCGGGTTTCCCCAGATGGCGTGCAGTTCGACGTAGCGGCCGGGACGCGGAGAGTCGAGCAGTTGGCCGGGTCCGGCATAGATGCCGATGTGTTGTCCTGGCCACCAGAGCAGGTCTCCGGGTACGGCATCCGCTGGTGAGATTCTGACGGCGAGCCTTGCCTGCGCGTCTGCGGTGCGGGGCAGGCTGATGCCGAATGCGGCGAATACATACTGGGTGAATCCGTCGCAACTGAAGCTCGTCGTTGGGCTGTTGCCGTAGCCGTAGGGGACAACGCCGACGAACTGCATTCCGTACGCAACCACCGCAGAGCCGCTGTAGCTGGGTGCCGGTGGGTTGAGCGTCACGAACCGGTTCACCGTGGCACTGGCGGTAGCGCGCACCATCACCGGCGCAGGTTTGGTAGCGCTGTAGCCGTCGCGGGTGACGGCGAGGTCGATGCTCGGTCCGGAGGCAAGGGTTTGGGTGGGCAGCTCACTACGTTGGCTTGTGGATGCCTCAGGCTGCACGTTCTGGGTGCTGAAGGCGTAGGCCGGAAGTGCAAGGGTCGCCACAAGTCCACCGGAGACTGCGATGACCGTCAGTTTGGCAATACTGCGGTGCATGCTTTTCGAACTCAAACGCGCTGGGCCTTTCGGTTTCTTCTTTTGCTGCGACGAAATGGGACTGTCTTCCCACTCGTTGCAATTCGGGCGAACCAGTTACCTATGGTACCGGTTGACGCTTCTGTACCCAATCTGCACGATCATTGCCAGCGATTTCACAGGTATTGCGGACAATTCAGGCGTGGTTTCAGGATCGGCTCATGAGGTCGTATCTGGCGATCGCGTCCGCGTCGCGAGAGTAGGTTGCTGAGCTTCTCGCACTGTCGAGGGCGGCTACCGGATCGGTCTCGTTCTCGGCGACCGCGAGGAGGCGTTCCGATTCGGCGAGGCGCGTGCGGGCTTCTGCTCCGACCCCATCGCGGCGGGTGGTGATGTAGTCGCGTGTAGCAGCCAACTGGCTGCGCGCCCCAACGAGCGCGCCAACGAGTGCGGTGCGTGCTCCCTCTAGCCTGCGTTGTTGGTTACGGGCACTGGCCATGCTGGTGTCCAGTTCAGCGTTGGCGGCCCGCAGTATTTCCAGACTGGCGAGTGGGTCACCCAGCGGTTCTTTTGCGGCGAGTGCTGCTTCGACCGTCTGGATGGCTGCGGCAATGGCGCTGCTTGAGTCGGCGTCCGGTGGTGCGTCGCGGAGGGCGCGCGCTTCGGAAAGATTCTGGCGGGTAGCTCGCTGTAGTTCGTTGACGGCGTCAGACGCTTTCCCCAACTCTGACTGGAGGGTGCCGATTGCTGTGACAAGTTGCCCCGCGCGGTGGGCATGCTCCAGGGCGCTGCGGATGGCGTCGGTGGCGGTGCCGGGCGGATCTGGGGTGCGGACAGGGTCTCGCATCGGCCGTGACGAGTTTGCTGACGGCGCTGCTGAGGGTGTTGCTGACGGCGTGGCCGATCCGGCGGCGATTCGTTCTTCCGCGAGTGTGACCGCGTCTCGTGCTTGCTTCACTTCGTCTTTGGCGCGGTCGATGTTGTCGGCGACGCTGGCGATTGCAGCGGGGGCGTACCTGGTGGACAGTGCTGCGAGGGTCTTTGTCGCTTCGGCGAGGGTCGCGACAAGACGGTCGAGGTGTTCTTGAACACCTGCCAGATCGGCTGGTGCGTCGTGTTCCCTTTGGCGTAGTTCGGCGAATTCCCGTTCGTGTTGGGCGAGCGATGCCTGTGTTGTTTCGCAGAGGTGGATGATGCGGGCTGTCCGGTCGCGGCGCTGCGTCTGGCTGTCGGGGGTGACGTCGTCAAGTGTTTGTTGTAGACCAAACGCCTCGGTGAGCTTTGCTTTCGCCTCGATCAGGACTTTCTCGAATTGTGTGGCGCGGGTGTCGCCGAATTGTGCGACCGCGTACCCGAGCTCGTCTTCTGCATTCTTGATGGCGTCGTCGACGCGGACGAGCAGGATGTTGGCTCGTTGGTGCAGGCTGCCGATGGTGTCGAGCCGTGCGCCTCTTGCCTTGCGTCGAGCGATGAGCCAGAAGCCGATGGCGACGACTGCAATGAATATCACTGTGATGGTGATGCCGGCCGTCCATGCAGCACTGACCCACGGCGAACTTTCGGCGGTCGTGCCTGCCCAGCGAGCGCGTTCCCATGCTGCGCCGCCTGATGCTGCGCTGCCGAATGCTGCGCTGCCGAATGCTGCGCTGCCGAACGCTGCGCTGCCGAACGCTGCGCTGCCGAACGCTGCGCTGCCGAAGTGGACTCCCATTCGGCAAGTTTACGAGGGCGTTCTGTGTATCGTTCTCGACTCAGTTCTACCCTGCGCGCGTGCGACGCCCGTCGGCGAACAGTGGATTCTTGCTGGGGAGCCGCACCGGTTCTCTGTTGGGATCACTTCCAGGCGGCGGATAGAGCCAGAAGTCGTTTGGGCTTTCCTGCTCGGTTCGGTGCCTGATTTCTTGGTGCTCAATTTGTTGGTGCTTGATCTCCCAGCCGTTGTTGTGCAGTTGCATGTGATGGAATCTGCACAGCAGCACACCGTCGTCGAGGTTCGTCTTCCCGTGATCTCGTTTCCACTGTTTTGTGTGGTGTGCTTCGGTGAATCCGGGTGGTCGGGTGCATCCCGGCCAGAGGCATCCGCCGTCACGCACGGCGAGTGCTACGCGTTGTCGTTGGTCGTAGAGCCGCTTTGTGCGGCCGAGATCCAGTGTTGAACCATCTTTCGAGACAATGACTTCGGTCGTGTCGCCGGAGCACACCGCCGCAGCGACCGCCTCCGGACTGAGTGGGCTCTGATCTGTTTCAAGTATCCCGAAGCCGCTGCCATCGGTGATGGTCTCTCCTCGGACGATGATCGTGACGACTGGGCCCATCCGCCCATACATTTTGCTTCGAGTTTTGGTGTGCGCGGGATCCTGCTCAATTGTGCTCGCGCCGACCTTTACCAACTCGATGAGTCCGTCGAGGGTGATCCGGTCAGTCGTCCGGGGATCATCGAGGATTGCCTGGGCGCGTGCCTGGTCGGCTGGGTCGATGAACCGGGGGCCACCGCGTCGGGGGCTGGTGAGCGGGTCGAGGGCTGCGGACAGGACGGCAGCTGACTCGGGGTCTGCTTCGCCAGCGAATCCGTACATCCCGTTGGCTTTGGCATACATGCGGAAGCCTCCGCGCTCGTACAGTTCCTGTTGGCGCGCTTTGACGCCGCTTGAGTCGATGAGGTCGCGCTCCAGTCGCGCAACCTTGTATGCGCGATCTGCGCTGAAATCTGAAGCGTCGCCTACCATTCGGGCAGCCAGCTCCCGCAGGGTTTCGATGCTGACCTGTGCCGTTGGCCCGCCAAGTCCGCGGCGCAATGCGCTGGCACAGTCCACGGAGAGGGCACCGGTCGCGACGGCAGCGGTAATCGGGGCATCCCATGGAACGACAACAGGCTCGCCCGCGATCGTGGCGACACCCGTGTCGAGAAGATTTTGAGTGGCAGATGCGTCATCCATCGATTTGCCAAGCGAGACCAGCTGGGCTGCCTCTCGTCCGCTGATCCTGGTCACGGATTCGATCAATTTCTCCGCTGAAGCGAAGCCCTCGCGCGCCGCCAGTCCGGAATGGCCGAGTTCTCGTCGCGAGCGTCGGGCGACCTCCGCGGCAGCGTGGGCCTTGAATGCGCCGAACTGACGCTCGTGGGCGGCGAGAGCGCGAGTCAACTCCAGGACTTGACCGTCGGAGAGCTTCAGGAAGTCTCGCGTGCACGCCCCAAACTGCGCCACTGCTGCGGCGCTGTGCATGAGGTTCGAGGCGAGATCGTTCATGTTTCAATCCTGTCAAATTAGAAGATATGTTCAAAGTGAAAATCAATAATGGTGGATAAGTTCTCTCAACCATGTCTGTGGAGGAGAAGAGGAGAGGAATGTAAAAGAAGGCGGGAGGGAGGACAGTAAGGGACGGGAATGGCAAGGGACGAGGAGCAAGGGACGAGGAGTGGAGTGAGGGGAAGCGGAGGGCAGAGCGTGGCAAGGCGCGTGGCTCACCGAGAGGTGGTCCGTACTCACGAACCCCCGCACCTCACCGAAAGCGTCCGAACGGCGTTCCTTGGCGAAACTCCCCGCGCTTCCCGCAGTTTTCATGGTGCAGCACTTAAGGTGGCATCGTGTGGCGGGCCGGCAATCATGATGAAGACTTCCTGGATGACCCAGTGGAGGACTCCGGCGACCCGGTTCGCGCCCCAACCCAGATCACGTCGCCGCATGCTCTCAGCCTCGGCGACCCGAGCTATACGGCGGTGAACGTGGCCGAGCCTGTCTGGAATGGTTGGCGAGATCAACTCGCGACCGTTGGCGGAACGTCCCCGCTGCTTCACATGGTTGACGGACCCCGAACGCGCATCGAGCTCGGTGCGACTCACCCGGGTGGCCTGGCCCAGTTCATCACCGGCAAGACGACTCTGCTTTCCAACCTGATTCGCGACGACCTCGCACTGCGTGCAGCCAAACTTGCTGCGGACGGGATCGCCGCAAAGTCTCTCGAGCTGTCGACCGTTCGCGGTATCGATTCCGTACATTTGGGGATTGGGATTGCCGAGTGGCAGTATGACGGTATCGACTACCGGGCGCCGATCCTGTTGCGCCCGCTCGCCATTCGACGCTACGGCAGGGATTTCGAACTGCGTCTGCGCGGAAACCCGTTCCTGAATCCGGCCCTTGCGGCCGCGCTTGAGTCACAGTTTCGTATTGTGCTCGATGCGCGCGGTTTTGTGGCCCTCGCTGAGCAGGACGGCTCTTTCAAACCGAACCCGGTCATCGACCGTCTACGTGGTCTCACCCAGCATCTTGAATGGTTCAACGTGCAGCCGCGCCTGGTGGTGTCGTCGTTCGCGGATGTCGGTACGGCAATGCGCGCGGATGCCGCCATACTCGAACACCCTGTGTTGGATGCGCTGGCAGGTAATCCGAGCGCCAAATGGGCGGTGCAGGAAAGCTATGCGCCGGTCGACCCGCAGCATCCTGACCTGCGAACACCGGAGACCGACACGCTTCTGTTGGATGCGGATGCCGAGCAGGACAATGTTGTCGCTCAGGTGGCGGCAGGCAACTCTGTTGTGGTGAAGACGCTTCCGGGTACCGGGGGCACGCAAACCATTGTGAATGCGATCGGTTGCCTTGTTGCCCAGAACAAACGCGTTCTTGTTGTGAGCTCTCGCCGTTCCTCCTTGCAGGGGATTGCGCAACGTCTCGGCGACATCAGCCTCACCGGTTTGGCTGTGTCGCCCGGAACGCTCCGTCGGGATGTCATTCGCTCAATCTCTCGCAACGAAAAAGCCAAACAGCCGAAGATTGCGGAAGTCGATGAGGCTCTCGTTCGGTTGCGCAAGGTCCTCCTTGATTACCAGGGTGCGATCGCGCGCAAGGATCCCGATATTGGCGTTTCGGTTCTCGATTGTCTCGCAGAGTTGTCCCGGCTTGCCCTTCTGCCCACCCCGCCGACGACGACGGCCCGTCTTGGGCGTGCTTCCGTCGAACGGATGACCCACGGCAGGGAACGTGCCGCGAACACGATGGTGAAGGCTGCTGCGCTCGGCGAGTTCCGTTACGGGCCGGGTGATTCTGCCTGGTACGGCGCCAGCTTCGCCACATCCGAGCAGGCGACACGTTCGCACGGCATTGCCAAGCAGCTTCACCACACCGAGTTGCCGCGGTTGCTTGGGCGGGCAAATGATCTCATCGCGTCAACTCGGATGCGTCCGTTTGAGTCGATCGCCGAGCTCGGCGTGTATCTTCGGTTGCTCACCGAAATTCGGGACACCCTGGACAAGTTCCTTCCGGTGGTGTTCGACCGTTCGCTCACAGAGCTGATCGCCGCGACCGCCTCACGTAAGGAGTCGCGGCACATGTCGGGGGCGAATCGTCGTAGGATGCGCCGTCTCGCTCGCGAATACATTCGCCCCGGCGTGCACGTCACCGACCTGAATGCTGCGCTCCGGCGCATCCAGCAGCAGCGTTTCTTGTGGCAGCGTTTCGTGTTCGAGGGTGTCACCCCGGAAGTCCCTGTCGGGATTGCGGATGTGCAGGTCGCACACCAGCAGGTTGTGCAGGATCTGGCCAGCCTCGATGAACCGCTGGCCCGCCACACCACTGAATCGCAGCTGGCAAACCTGCCGATCCACGAATTGTCAAAAACCATGGAGGAGCTGGCAGCCGAGTCTGACGCCCTGCACAACCTTCAGGAGCGTACTGCCCTGTTGGTGACGCTGCGTGAGCTCGAGCTTGACCCGCTGTTGAGCGATCTTGCCGCCCGCCACGTTCCGGAAGACCAGGTGGCCGCAGAACTCGAGTTGTCGTGGTGGCGTTCGGCACTGGAGTCGCTGTTGGAGTCCGACCGTGCGCTCCTTGGCGCAAACACGGATGTGTTGAACCGTCTCGAGGCCGACTTTCGGATGGTCGATGAAGCCCATGCCGCTGGAAGTGCCCAGTTGTTGGCCTGGCAGACGGCCGAGAATTGGAGTATTGGGCTTGTCGATTGGCCGGAGGAGGCCGCCGAGCTCAAGAAGATTTTGCACGGCGATCTGGTGACCGCGCGCGACCTGCAGGAGGCCGCGCCTCACCTTTCCCGGATTGTCTCGCCGGTGTGGCTTGCCTCACCGTATGAGGTGGACTCGATCACCGACCAGGTGCGGTTTGACACGGTGTTGCTTGTGGATGCCGGCGCAACGACGCTTGCCGAGAATGTTGGCGCGATTCGCCGTGCTAAGCAGGTTGTTGCTTTCGGTGACCCGGTTACCCAGACCCCTTCGTCGTTCCAGATTGCGTTGAACGAGGATGAGCGGGTCGAACACGGTGCGGAAGAGTTGGATGCTCTGCACGCCGATTCTGCACTTGCCCGCCTCGGCACCCTGCTTCCCACCCTCACCTTGACCCGGAGCTACCGTGCTGGCGGTGAAGACCTTGCCGAGTTGGTGAACCGTCGCTTCTACTCTGGGCGAATCGAGTCGATCCCGTGGGCCGGCAGTTTCCTCGGCCATGGCAGCATCCGCATCGACCACGTTGAGAATGGCACTGGAATGCCTGACGAGGATTCTGGGGCTGTGGAGAGCGTTGACGCTGAAGTCGATCACGTTGTTGGCCTTGTGCTGGAGCACGCAGCATCCCGCAGCCGGGAGTCGCTCATGGTGATTACGGCCAGCCCGCGCCATGCGGTGCGCGTGCAGCAGGCTGTGCTCACAGCTATTGTTTCGAAGCCGGAGTTGCACGACTTCATCCTGGGCGACCACGCAGAACCGTTCACTGTCGTCACGCTCGAGCAGGCGGTGGCGGAGAGTCGCGATCGCGTCATATTCTCGATCGGGTATGGGCGCACTCCGCATGGCCGGGTGCTTTCCGACTTTGGTGCGCTCGGTGTTCCGGGCGGCGAGCGGATGCTTGCTGTCGCGATGACGCGCGCGCGCCGATCGATGGTCATCGTCTCTTGCTTCCAGCCGGAGGATATCGATGAGGAGAGAATGAATTACGGCGCGGTCGCGCTTGCTGAGTTGCTCACCGAGGTTGAGGCACGCACGAATGCGGAGCCGATTCCGGACGACAGTGATCCGATGCTGGTGGACCTCGCCCGTCGCCTGGAGGCGCGAGGTTTGGGTGTTGCCCTCGGTTACCGCGGCAAGTTGGGCCTCGTCACGTCGCACAAGGGCATGTGTCTCACTATTGAGACGGACACGGGGTTGCACGGGTCGAGCCTGCGCGAGTCGTTGCGGTTGCATCCGGAACTGTTGCGTCGTCTCGGTTGGCACTATCTTCGCGTGTTCGCGTTTGAACTTTTCAGCAACCCGGATGCGGTTGCGGACCGTGTTGTTGCCATGTTGGGCGCGGATGACGCCCCAAACACTGAGCCCATCGCGATCGTTTCGGCTACGCGGAACTAGTGCGATGGGCAACACAGATCCAGCCGTCGGGCGCGCCGACGGTGACGAGGCCAGGAATGCGAGTACGGAACCTCCGACATCCGATGAGGCGGAACGGTCGGTTCCCGGGGTACGTAATGGGAAACGGCATCGCCGTGTGACAACGGCTCCGGTGCCGGGTTCTGATCCGACACCGGAGCCGGAGCCGGCCCGCCACGATTCGCATGAGAACGACGATCGGTTACGCGCCGATCGTCCGCCTCACTGGCGCGGTGGCGCCTAGAACGAAAGCCCTTTCGGGCTTTCGTGCGCCCCCAGCGCCGAGGGCCGTCCCGGCCCTCGGGTGTGCTTTCGTCGGGCGTGCCCCGTCTCGGTCCTCGGGTGTACTAACCGCGAAGCAGCCCCCTCACCCCGCATGCCGCCCCTCGGTGGTTTTCGCCAGCAGGTCCCGGATTTCGGTCAGCAGCATGAGCTCGTCTGGTGCGACTTCTTCGTCGGGGGCTCCGGACTTGCGTTTGGCTTCTTGGTGTTCTTTCAGCTTGTTGACTGGCAACACGAGAGCGAAGTACACGGCTGCTGCGACCAGAACGAATTGGACCGTCGCGGCGATGAGTGCGCCGAACATGATTTCTGCTGACCCACCGGATGAGGTGGGGATGGTGACGATCAATGTCTTGCCCAGGTTTTCGGTGTTGAATAGTGCCCCGATGGCCGGGTTGATCACTCCGTCAACGAGCACACCGATGATGGCGGTGAATGCTGCACCAATGACGACCGCGACCGCAAGGTCGATGACGTTGCCGCGCATGATGAAGTCTTTGAATCCTTTGAGCATGTGTGGTTCCTCCGTGAACCTTTCTCCCTGCACGCTTCTATTTAGCGGCAGCCTTGCTGGTGGTGGCCGGGCTTCCTCCACTGCGGGTAGGAGTCGGCGTTTTCAAAGCTGTGCCTTCTTTTGTTGACGATTTGCTGACGTCAGTTTTGCTGGCGTCAGACTTGCCGGCGTCAGATTTGACCGTGTCGGCCTTGCCTGCGCTCACTTTTTCGGTCACGGGCTTCGCACGGGAGTCGTTTCGGTAGAAGCCGGATCCGATAAAGGAGACTCCGATTGGGCTAAAGACTTTGCGCAAAACTCCGCCACAGCTGGGGCACACGGTCAGGGTGTCGTCCGTGAATCCTTGCTGGATGTCGAAAGCGTTGTCGCATTCGCGGCAGAGGTAAGAGTAGGTGGGCACAGGGTTCCTTAGTCGATGGTTTCAGTGAGGTTGATGACGCCCCGGGGTGTGACGACGCCGTTGACTCGCTTGTCGTGAAGTTCGGTTGGCACGGTGTCGACGAGTTCGTTGTCGAAGATCACTGCATAGACGGGCGGGCATTTTTCCATCGAGCCGAGGGTGCGATCGAAGTATCCGCGACCCCAGCCCATGCGCATACCGGTGCGGTCGACGGCTGCGGCGGGAACGAGGATGAGGTCTACATCATTGATCGCGATCGGCCCGAGCAGTTCACCGACCGGTTCCGGCATCCCGTGCAAGCCTTCAGTTTCTGCGCCGCTCGCGACCGCCCAGTCGAGCAGCCCGTCATCCCTGCTGACGGGGAGGAGAACCCTGATTTCTTCACGTTCTGCCCAGCCAAGAAATGGGCGGATGTCTGGCTCATCCTGTGTTGGCAGATAGGCGGCGATGTAGTGGCAGTCGAGGTCGCTGACCAGTTGGATCAGGTTGATGGTGAACTTCTCTGTCGCACTTTC